>CAZJTB010000298.1:0-4159 GCA_964548485.1 uncultured Chryseobacterium sp.
TTTGTCGTTGGTGGCAATACGCTGTCCGCGACAAACGAAAGGCGTGCTGCGCTTTTCAGGTTCGATGAGCTCGGCAATCCCGGTCAAACATGGGAGTACGGGTTGCCAGGGGTCTCCTGGATCGGCCGCCAGGCGAAGCAGACGCCGGATGGCGGCTTCGTGATCTGCGGGGAGACCAACGCCAACGGCAGCGGCCTGGACGCCTTCGTGCTGAAGACCGATGCGCAGGGCAACCAGCTGTGGGTGCAGACCTACGGCGGGCCGAACAACGATTACTTCAACGCGGTGGATATGCGACCGAGCATCGGATACTATTTGGGTGGTCAATACGCCACAACGCAGAACAACCAGGATCTGTGGGTGCGGGCCGTGAATAGCACAGGCGGGCTGGTCTGGAATAAGGTGTGGGGCGGGCCGTTTCGCGAGCCTAACGCGCACCTGTCCACCGCTGCTGATGGGCATGCGTTGATCGCCAGTGCATGGGGTATTAGCAGCGATGAGTTCCGACTATACATGGCTAAGCTGCACGCGGCAGATGGCAGCATCATCTGGTACCGCACGTATGGCCCGACCATGGTGAACACCACGCTCTTCGTGGTGCAGGAGATCGAGCCGGGCGGCGATCTGATCGCCACGGGCCAGGTCACCGACGGCTTCAACCCCAAGGGCGTTCTGATCCGTACCACCAGCGCGGGCGACAGCCTATGGATGCGCTACTACACCTACTACGACCAGCTGGTGAGCAACGGGCGCGGGCAGTTCCGCGATGTGCAGCCCACGCCCGATGGCGGCTTCATCGCGGTGGGCAGCGCCTTGGGGGTGAGCGGCGTTTACAACCAGGACGTGTGGGTGGTGAAGACCGACCAGCACGGCTGCATCGAGCCGGGCTGCCACCTGATCATGGGCATGGGGAGCCAGATCACCAACCTGCGCGATGCGCTGAAGGTGTGGCCCAACCCGGTGGCGAGCGGTGGCCACGTGCAGGTGAGCATTGCCTTGCCGGAGAGCTTCGCGGTGCAAGGGCAACTGCGCATCACGGTAACCGATGCAGCGGGGCGCGTGGTGCATGAGCTGCCTCTACACGGCGCAGCCGGTCCTCGCGAGCCTGCCTCGCCGCCTGGCAGGCAGGGCGAAGCGATCTCATTGAGCCTTGGGCTCGATCGCCAACCAGCGGGCCACTACCACCTGCATCTGCACGATAACTCCCGCTGGATCAGCGGGGCCAAGCTCGTTCTGGAGTAACCAGCCATCCCCTAGCTTCGATGGGCCAATCCCCGTCGCAATGCGTACCCGTATCGCCTTTTTGCTCGCGGCGCTTCTCGGTTCCGCAGTCCTGTTCGCGCAATCGGCTCCCTTCGCTTGGGGCGAGGTGCCGGTCTGGGATCCTTCTTGGCAGGAAGGCCGCACCATCGACTCCGAGATCCTTGCTGATGAGCTCTCGGTGCGCATCCGCAATGTGAAGCCCGAGTACATCGCCTTTTTCTTCGAGCGGCGCAAGGTGGTGCGCTTCATGGAGCGCGACGATATCAAGCGTTATGGTCCCGTGGTGCTGCCCGAGAGCCTCGATCCGCCCTACGACGAGCACGGCAAGCCATACGATCGGCTGGAGACGAGGCCTTATCCATTACTCTTCAACCTGCGCGTGGACCATTTCGCCGCGCGCGTGATCAGGCCCGATGGCTCGTGGGATGACTTGCCCATTGCCGCGCGTGCGGCCAAGGGCTATCTGGGCACCCCGGTGAACTTCCAGACCACCATGGCCACCACGCACTACCCGCAAGGCATCATGCCCGGCGATGTGGTGGAGTACCGCTGGAAATACATGCTGCCCTGGGATACGAACGCGCCGCATACGCAGGGTTGGCGCCGCGACCTTTGGATGGACAACTGGGCGCGGCTCACCAACTGGCGCATCTTCTTCCACCACGGCTTGCCCATCCGCAAGCAGCGTGTGGAGCTGCTCTATCATGCCAAGCACGGCCTCGAATGGGCCGGTGCCAAGCCAGCGCGCCAGGAGCGCGATGGCGACGAGCGTCGATTGATCTGGGAGAGCTCGGGCCTGAACGGCGTCATGGACGAGGTGGGCGCGCGCCCGGCTGATGAGCTGCCGCGCATCATCATCGCGTTCGCGCCCGACGACCTGCGCAACATGCGACGCGAGCGACTGAGCGGGCTGCCCATCACGCAGCAGCCTTGGCTGCAGGCCATCCGCCAGCGCGAGGCCAAGGCGATGTGGTGGCGCCGCGTGGCACAAAAGAGGCTCCCCGACCGGCAGAACCGGCAGATCAAGGCATTCATCCGCGAGACCTGCGCAGGCATCCCGGATACGTTGAAGGCGAGCCGCATGGAGGCCTTGCACGAGCGCATCGCGCGCGACTTCGAGTACCAGAGCGACCGCGATTGGTACTTCGACCTGGATCAGGGCCTGGCGCGCATGGGCGATCAGGTGCGCAATGAGCGCCTGCGCGACATCAGCCGGTACGACCTCTACAGCAAGCTGCTGAATGCCGAGCGCGACGAACACATCACCGCCTACCTGCTCGACAAGCGAAGCGGTCGCCTCGACGACCGCTTCACCACGCCGATGCGTGACAATGAATGGCTATTCGGGCTGCGGGATGGCGAAAGGATGCTCTGGATGCACCCCAAACGCCAGCGCCACGGCTGGTTCGCTAACGAGCTGCCCTTCTACTGGGAGGGCACCAGCGCGCTGCTGATCGACCTGCAACGGCTGGTCGAGGACGATCCGCGGCCTCCGCTATTCGTGGAGCTGCCCGCGGGCGATCCTGCGGCCAATGTGCGCGCCATCGAGCACCGCTTGCGCGTGGATCTTGGGAAGCCCGATGCCGTGGGTGAGGCGCGCATCTTCCTCAGCGGGCAGTTCAGCACCCTCGGTCGCGCCGCCTTCCTCGGTGGCCGCAGCGACAGCACCGCGCACCCGAATTATGGCCACGTGCCCGCGATGCTGCCGGGCGCGAAGGCCAGGCGCTCAGGCGGGCCGGAGCTCTCGGGCGATGCGCCTTTCCGCTACCGTGAGCAGCAGCAGCTCGTGCTCACGGCCTTCACCACGACCGAGCCCGGCGGCCTGCATGCCGTTGAGCTGGCGCCCTTCTTCGCGCATGCGGCGCCCAACGGCTTCACAGCGCTAGGCCGCGACCTGCCCTTCCATTGGGATTTCGCGCAGAACGACCGCTTCATCATCGACCTGGAA
Organism: uncultured Chryseobacterium sp.; assembly: GCA_964548485.1. Taxonomy (GTDB): domain Bacteria; phylum Bacteroidota; class Bacteroidia; order Flavobacteriales_F; family PHOS-HE28; genus PHOS-HE28. Next base: position 3,212 of record CAZJTB010000298.1, read on the forward strand.
TTCAGCCGGCCGGTTGAGGTGATGGACCTCACCCAGTTGCAGGGCGAATGGACCTGCCCCAGCGCGCGCTACACCTTGCGCGCCACCCGCATCGACGCCACGCATCTGCGGGTCGAGAGCCAGTTGCAGGTGCTGCAGGAGCGCGAGGAAGCGGCAGATGCGCTGGCCTTGGAGACGCTGCTCCGCGAAGTGCTGGCGCCATCTCGGGTGCTGCGTGTGCGCATGCCGGAAGGACGGGACCCATAGATGATGTCTGCGACCCCTTCGGGGTCGGGAGGCCGCGGAATGGCGATGTTGAATCCTAATGTCTGCGACCCCTTCGGGGTCGGGCTGGATGTTGCGTGGCTTCAAATGTCTGCGACCCCTTCGGGGTCGGCGTACAATGATCCGATAGGTGCATTTGACCTCGAAGGAATCACAGGTCTGCGACCCCTTCGGGGTCGGCGTACAATGATCCGATAGGTGCATTTGACCCCGAAGGGGTTACAAACATTAGATTCGAGCCATGCCGAAGCATTAGGACCCCGAAGGGGTCGCAGAGAACCCAATCGAACCGTAGCAATATGTCAACCTACCTGAGTCTGCACTACCATGTGGTCTTCTCGACCAAGCGTCGGATTCCTTGCCTCCACAAGGAATGGCGAACCGACCTTCACAGCTACATGAGCGGAACGATCAAAGGTCTTGGAGGTTATCCGCAGAGCACCGATGGATGGATCGACCATGTTCACCTGCTTTTCGGATTGAAGGCGACGCACGCTGTAGCTGAGGTTGTCCGGGAGGTCAAGAAGGCATCCACGGCTTGGGTGCATGATTCGGTGCGGCAACCGGGCTTCTCGTGGCAAGAGGGGTATGCTGCATTCACGGTTGGGCATCGCGAGCGCGAGATTGTCCGGGCCTATATCGACCGCCAGGAGGAGCATCATCGGGTGCGTGGTTACAAGGAGG
>CAZJTB010000299.1:0-2847 GCA_964548485.1 uncultured Chryseobacterium sp.
CGCTGTAGCAGCTTTTGCAGAGCTGAGCCTAGCCACTCGGCCACGTGACCCTGAATGGCGGGCGAAGATAGGCGGTTGGGCCGGGGACGCGGCGCGAGCCCGCCCCTATCCGGCGGCCTCATAGGCCACTTCGGCCACGTCGCCGCCCACCGGCGGGCGCTCCTTCACCACACGCACCCGGAAGCGCACCCACGGCCATTCCAACTTGAGCGAATCCAGGATGCGGCGGGCGGCATGCTCGATGAGCTTGCTGCGCACCGCCATCTGCGCCTGCACGATAGCGGCCACACGGCCATAGTCCACCGTGTCGGGCAGCGCATCGCTTGCTTCCGCTGCGGAGAAATCGGCCTCTGCACGCACGTCGACACGGAATCGGCCGCCGATGCGTGCCTCCTCCGGCAGGCAGCCATGGTAGGCATGCACCCGGATGCCGATCACCTCGATCACGCCCATGACCGGCATATCTCCAGGCCCGCGCGCAGCCGCGCCAGCACCTCCTCCTTGCCGAGCAGCGCGCTCACATCGAACATGCCCGGCCCTTGCATGCGACCGGCCACGAACAGCCGGTAGAGCGGCATCACCTGGCCCACCTTCATGCCTGCGGCGTGCAACGCGCCGTTGAACAGGTGCTCGAAGTCGGCGGGCGTTTCGGCCCTGGCATCGCTCACCGAAGCCATGAACGCCTCGATCACGGGGGCCGCTTCCGGCTTCCAGCGCTTCTTGAGCTCCTCGCCCGCCGCGGCGTTGCCGGCCAGTGGCGAGCCGCTGGTGAAGAGGTACTCCCCTTCGAGCATGTCTTCCACGAAGGTGGCACGCTCCTTCAGCAGCGCAGCGGCGCTCGTGGCACGCTCGGTGGAGGCGTCGATATCCCGCGCTGCGAGCTTCGCCTGCAGGGCCGCGCCCAGTTCGGCATCGGGCCGCATGCGCAGATACTGCTGGTTGAACCACTTGGTCTTGTCCGGGTCGAAGCGGGCGCCGCCCTTGTGCACGCGGCCCAGGTCGAAGTGCTCGATCATCTGCGGCAGCGACATGATTTCAAGGTCACCCCCAGGGTTCCAGCCCAGCAGGGCCAGCATGTTGATGAAGGCCTCGGGGAAATAGCCCTTCTCGCGGTAGCCGCTGCTCTTCTCGCCAGTGGCGGGATCGGTCCAGTCGAGTGAGAACACCGGGAAGCCCAGCCGGTCGCCATCGCGCTTGCTGAGCTTGCCATTGCCGTCGGGCCGCAGGATCAGCGGCAGGTGCGCGAAGGCCGGGCGCTCCCAGCCGAAGGCCTCATAGATGAGTACATGCAGCGGCGCGCTGGGCAGCCACTCCTCCCCGCGGATCACATGCGTGATGCGCATCAGGTGGTCGTCGACGATGTTGGCCAGGTGGTAAGTGGGCATGCCATCGCTCTTGAAGAGCACCTTGTCGTCGATGTTGCTGCTGTGCACCACCACCCAGCCGCGTATCAGGTCTTCGAAGCGCACCTCCTGCTGCCGGGGCACTTTCAGCCGCACCACGTAGGGCTCTCCGCGCGACAAGCGCTCCTTCACCTCATCAGCGCTCAGCGTGAGCGAGTTCTTCATGTGCTCGCGCGTAACGGCGTTGTAGGCCGGCGCGGCAACGCCTGCGGCCTGTAGCCGCGCGCGCATGGCATCCAGCTCCTCCGGCGTGTCGAAAGCGAGGTAGGCCTTGTCGTTCGCGATCAACTCATCCGCGTACTGTCGGTAAAGCGCCTTGCGCTCGCTCTGGCGATAGGGGCCGTCGGGGCCGCCCACCCAGGGGCTCTCCTCGGGCACCAGGCCGCACCATTCCAGCGATTCGCGGATGTAATCCTCCGCGCCAGGCACATAGCGTGTCTGGTCGGTGTCCTCGATGCGCAGCAGGAAGGTGCCACCGTGCTTCTTGGCGAACAGGTAGTTGTACAGCGCGGTGCGCACCCCACCCATGTGCAGTGGGCCGGTGGGGCTTGGCGCGAAACGGACTCTGACGGACATGGCTCAAGGTCTTCCGCCCATGCGGAAGGGCCGCGAAAGTAGCCGGGGGGCGACCACTAGCGCTGGATCGCAAGGCGCCGCTCCTGGCGCCCATGGGGCGTTGTGAGGCGCAGCACATAGCTCCCGGGCTGCGCATCGGCGCCCACCCACGTGCCGCTGCCGCGCGTGCCATTGATCTGCCGGCGCAGGGCCGTGCGGCCGCTGAGGTCGATGAGATCCAGCAGCAGGGGTCCGTCGGAATCCGGCATCACGAAGAAACCCTCGGTGGCCGGATTGGGATAGACGCGCAGCGCAGTGCCGCCCGTATCGCCGAGGCCGCTGCACACCTCCACGAAGAAGAGCGCTCCGGCGGCGTCAAGGTCAGCGCACTCTCCATTAGCCGCGATGTAGTCAAGCACATCGAAGCCCGTGGTGAGGCCCGGTATCACCAGCAGCGAGAGAACCACCGGGTCAATCACAAGGCTATGGATGCGGTGCTCGTCGGGCACGTTTACCGAGAACGACGGGGAATTGGAGTCGTCGACGATCAGCAGCCCGGGGCCTTGCGTGAGGACGAAAGCCTGCACGAGGCCCTCCGGGACCACCGCATTGCCATTGACCAGCGCCGTCAGGTCGGCAACGCCGTTCTCCAAACACACCACCCCTCCCCCGCTCAGGGTGCCCGCCTCTGCCAGGCACTCTCCGGAACAGGATTCCACCAAGTAAGGAGCGCCCGCCACATCAAGGCTGGCGCAGATGATGCCGCCGCCTTGGATGAGCGCGGCGTTCACATCGAAACCCGTGGTGACCCCAAGGATAATGCTGCCGAGGTCGAGCGTGGATGGGTCGTACACGAGGGTGTGCAGGGTGTGCAACCCGGTCTCCGACA
>CAZJTB010000299.1:2857-4157 GCA_964548485.1 uncultured Chryseobacterium sp.
GATCACCAGCCCTGCGCCTTGGGTGAGCACATACACCACCTCGAAGCCATCCGGAACAACGGCGTCGCCGCCCGGAATGCCCACAAGCTCCACGCTCTCGCCGGGATTGATGCACGGGATGAAATCAAGGCCGCCCAGCGTGCCGGCGAATGCATCGCAAGCGCCCAGGCAATCGGCGTTCACCTCCACGATCAAAGCCAGGCTGTCCGTGGCTGGTCCGATTGCGGCACCCTCCTGCGCGGTGACCACATACTTGATCTCGTGCAGACCGACCCCCGCCAATGCCGGATCGAACGTGTCGCCCACCACGCCAGGGCCGGTGAACACGCCACCAGCCGTGCCTGTCGGTACCAGCTGAACCGGTGAATCGGCAATGCAGACCGGCTCTGAGGGCACGGTGAAGGAAGGGTCGGGCCTCACCAGGAGCTGCACCCCGAAGCTCACCGGATTGTTGTTGTTGGGAATCGGGCCGAATCCGCCGCAGGCCAGGGAGAATGGCCACACGTTCACATTGGCCGACATGTTCACCGTGGCCAAGAACTCACCCGCCTCCGTGGGTGTCCCGCTCAGCGAGCCGCAGCCATTCACAGGCGGGGTGTATGTGGCTTGGTTCGATATGCCCACCACGCCGGCCGGAAGCGCCGAGAAGGTGATGCTGTTGATCTGCGTGATGCGCACCGAGGCGGTGGTCTGCGTGGGGTCGAAGAGCGCGGCCGGGGTGCACGCGTTGGTTACATGGAAGGAGATGGCATCGCTGTAAGGAATGCCTACCCGACCATCGACGAACGCCTGCTGGCACAGGCCGCCCCATGCTGGAAGGCTGCTCAGGCAATCGACCGGGGTGCACTGGGCCGTGGCTTGGGACAGGGGCAGTGCTGCGAAGAGGAGGGCGTACGGTTTGCGCATGCGCGGGGTGGGGGTGGCGCTGGCAAAGCCGCCAGCAGCGCAATGATAGGAAGAGACCCTTTACCGATCAGAGCTGAACGCCCTTCAGCAGGAGCCGCTGCCACGCGGCATGCTTGCGCAAATAGGCCTTGATCGCCGGCGCGGTGGGAATCAGCTTCAGCCGGTTCTCCTCCACCCACATCAGGGTCTTCTCCATCACCACGTCGCCTACGCCGAGCTCAACCACGGGGCGCGGCACATCCAAGGTGCCGAGGAAGATGCGATCGCCGTCGCGCTCGTACTCCATACGCGCCCGGTGCTCGCCTACGCGGAGCACGAACTGGCGGGAATCCGGTTCGTCGATGAGGGGAAGGGCCGTGATGTCCACTTCTTCAACGGTTGTCTTGCGAGCCAT
>CAZJTB010000300.1:0-4156 GCA_964548485.1 uncultured Chryseobacterium sp.
TGAGGAGGATTCGGGCGCTGCGCATGGTTCAGAAGAAACGCGGCGATACGGTGCGGCCGGTGAAGAAGCGGAAGTCGTAGTTCAGCATCACCTCGTGGGTGCCGCCGTTGTAGCCGCCCAGGCGGTTGGTGGTGAGGTCGAATGCGTAGCCCACGCGGAACTGGTCGCTCACCTGGTACTGGGCCAGCAGCCCGATGCTGTTGCCGAAGCGGTACATCCCGCCCAGCCAGATGCGGTCGCGCAGCAGGAAGTTCGCGTTCAGGTCGACCGAGAGCGGCGCGCCCGACACCCGCCGCACCATGATCGAGGGCTTGAAGCGCAGCGCGCGGTTCAGATCGATCACATAGCCGGCGATGAGGAAGAGGTGGCGCCTCTCGGCAGCTGTAACGATGCCGCTGCCGGTTGACGCGTCCAACTCATTCTCCAGCAGCTTGGGCAGGCTGATGCCGGCGTAATAGCGCGGGGCGTGCCAGAACATGCCGAAGCCGAAGTTCGGGAGCGCCTTCCCCCTGAAGTTCACGTTGGCGGCGTCGGGGTCAACGGTGGCCAGGCTCGCGAGGTCAGCCTGATAGAGGTTCACGCCGCCTTTCAATCCGAAGGAGAGCCGGGTGTCCTCGCCGGTGCGGATGCGGTAGGCGTAGTCCGCGTAGAATCCGGTCTGCCGCGTGGGGCCGATCTTGTCGGCGAGCAGGGAGAAGCCAAGGGCCATGTTCTGCGCGGGCAGCGGCGTATGCGCCACCAGGCTCTGGGTGCTGGGCGCGCCAGCGAAGCCCACCCATTGATGGCGGCTCAGGAGCAGCGCGGTGAACACGTCGGCGCTGCCCGCATAGGCCGGGTTCACCGCCAGGGTGTTGAACATGTACTGGCTGTAGAGCGGATCCTGCTGCGCGCGCGCTTGACCGCTGATGATCAGCAGCGCCAGGAGCGGTATGCGGGCGATGCGGCTCATCGGTTGAGGTAGATGAATCCGGTGATCGCCTCTTTGCCATTGCCGAGCTCGAGCACATAGAAATAGGTGCCCGCTGGCGCCTGGCCCTGTGCGGTGCCGCCATCCCATGCGCGGCTCTTGTTGTCGTAGCCCTCCGTGTCGTACAGCTTCGCCCCCCATCGATTGAAGATGGTGATGCGGTTGTTGGGATAGCCCTCGATGCCGGGGATGATCAGCGCCTCATTCACGCCGTCGCCGTTGGGCGAGAAACTCTCCGGCACGAAGACGTCCGTGCTGAAATCACAGGGCGAGCCACCTGCGACGCGCACCACGGCGCAGCCATACTGGTCGCGCACGAAGGCCTCGAAGCCCTGGCTGGTGAACAGGGGCTCGCTGGTGAAGACATACGGCGCAGCAGCGCTCAAGCCGCCTTGCAGGCCCTGCACCTCGTAGGTGGCGGCATCCCCTTCGCTGATGGTGAAGCGCACCACGTACGTCCGGTCGCGCGTGATGCACTCGCGCTCCACATCGCCCACCTCAACCCCTCCGACCACCGTGACAGCCACGCTGGCCGAAGCTGACGGGCAGCCTGCAGCGCTCACCGTGTATTGATAGGCATAGGTTCCCGGCGCGATGCCCGTGGTATTCAGCGCTCCGCCCGCAAGGCCACCTGTTCCATTCACATCAACCCATGAACCGCCTGCCTGCGGGCCCCCTTGAAGCCCGGCGAAGAGGCTGAGCGCCTGCAGCGTATCGCACGCGAGAAGCGCGCCGTCGGCACCAGCGTTCGGTGGCGCATTCACCGCGATGCTCACCACGGCGGTAGCGTTCGCGCAAGGCGGCTCGCCGGCCACGGTATAGGTGTAGGTGCCAGGCGCATGCGTGCCCGGGATGAAGCTGTCGCCGTGCGCTTGCCCGCTCGGATTGGTCCAGCTGCCATCCACGTCCGGATTGCCCGTGAGCTGGGCGTATAGGTCGATCGGCGCCGAGGTGGTGCACAGCGTGAGGCTTGTTCCTGTTCCCGCGACGGGGAAGGGCGCCGCCGTTACCTGCACCACGGCCGTCACAGGCCCGCAGCCGGGGTCGTTGATGGTGTAGGCGAAGGGCGAGGAGCCACCGATGGGAAGCAGGCTCACATTCAGGATGCCGCCCGGGCCCAAGGCGCCTGTTCCGGTGAGGTCGTTCCAGGTGCCGCCCGTCTGCGGCGATCCGCCCAGCGCGGTGAAGAGGTTGTACGCGGTTTCCGTGCCGCACACGGCAACGGTGCTGTCGTTGCCAGCGCTGCCACCCACGCCAACCTGCACGGTCACATTCGCCGATGAGCTCGCGCACGGCGCGATGCCCGTGACCGTGTAGGTGAAGCCCCAGCTTCCATTGCCTGCGACGGAAGGATTGAAGCTGTTTCCGGTGAGCGCGCCTGAGCCGTTATTGTCGGTCCAGGTTCCGCCCGCTTGCGCGCTTGGGCCCAATGCTGCGAAGAGGTCCACCTCGGTCTGCGCGAGGCATGCCTGCACGGTGGCGCTCTGGCCGGCGTTCGTTGCCGGGTTGATCTCAATGGTGACGAAGGCGCTGTCGCTTGGGCACGGGGCGATGCCGTTCACGCGGTACCTGTACACGCCGGGTTCGTGCACCGCTGGATTGAACTGGAACCCTTGCGGCGTATTGCCCCCGGTCACGTACACCCAGGAGCCGCCTCCTTGCGGCGAGCAACCAAGCAGTGTAAGCAGGTTCACAGCGGAGCTGTTGGAGCACGTGGTGTAGGTCGAATCGCAACCGGCATTCGGAGCTTGCGGCTCGGTCACAGTGACGATGGCGATATCATCGGCGCAGGGGGGTGTGCCCACGATGCGGTAGCGATAGGTGCCCGGATTATCTATGGCCGGGTTGTAGGTGCCCGAATGCGGCACGGCGGTCCCACCGCCTTGCGGCGTGAATGTCCAGAAGCCTCCCGTCTGCGCATTCGGGCCGAGCAGGGTGAAGAGCGCGATGGGCGCATCGATGGAGCAGATGGCGATGCCCGTGTCGTTGCCGGCATTGGGTGGCGTGGTCACACTCACGGTCACCGTGGCCGTGTCCGCCGGACAGTTTCCATCGCCGGTGACGATGTAATGGTAGACCCCACTGCCGCTGAACGGGATGAACAGGGCGGGCACCGGCTGCCAGTTGCTGTTGTGCCAGGCACCACCGGCATCCGGCGAATCCGAGAGGCCTGTTCCCAGGTTGATGGGCGCTGAATTGGCGCACACGGAGATCGTTCCCCCGTTCCCGGCCCACGGGCCATTGACCACTGCCACAGTCACGCGTGCGGTGTCGCCCTCGCACTGGGGCAGTGCTGGATGGATGTAATCGAATCGCCAGGTGGTGCCCGCGGCCACCGCTGCGCTATTGAACCAACCAGCTGTATTGAAGCCTGCGGCATTGTCCACGTTCTGCCAGAAGCCGCCGGGCTGCGGCGCGCCGCCCAGCAAACCGAAGAGGTCAACCAGGTTGCCGCGGCAGGCTTGCACATCCGCATCGGCTCCGGCATCGAGGGCGGTCACGATGTTCAGGTTCACCGTGGCGCTCGTGGCCGGGCAAGGTCCAATGGCCGCATGCAGGTAGGTGAAGCCGCACCCATCGCCAGCCGTCAGCAAGGAGGCATCGTAAATGCCGTTGGCCAAGGTGCCCACGCCGCATCCGTTAATCCAGGTCCCGCCTGGCGTAACGGTGCCACCAAGACCATTGAAGAGCGGAATTGCGCTTGCGCCCTCGCATGCCGTGATGGATCCGCCCGTTCCGGCCAGGGCCTGCTCCGTGATGGTGACCGATACAAACGCGCTCGCGTTCGAGCAGGGAGGAATGCCCGGGACGGTGTAGGTGTAAATGCCCTGCGGATCGGAGGCCGGATTGATGAACGGCGGAACCTCTGCGTTGTTGAAGGTCCAAATGCCGTTGCCGTCCGGTGTTCCGGCGAGAAGGGAGAAGAGGGAGGTGGGCCCCTGGGAGCTGCACAAGGGGCCAATGTTCGTGATGCCCGCATTGGGTGCGGGGCTCTCCACCACCGTCACCGTGGCGCTGTCGCTCGCGCAGGGTCCGGGGCCGATCAGCTTGTATTTGTAAGCGCCGGGCAAAGAGCTGCCGGGGGTATAGGTGCCCCCATGCACTGCACCGAGCGGGTCTAGCCAACTACCACCAGGCTGCGGCGTGCCCAGCAGTTGATTGAAGAGCTGGAATTGCGGCCAGTTGCTG
>CAZJTB010000301.1:0-290 GCA_964548485.1 uncultured Chryseobacterium sp.
GCCATTGCCGCAGCTGATCACCTTGGCGCCCTGCTTCAGGCAATAGCTCATGAATGCGGCGGCTTGCTCCACGGCGGCTATGTTGGCGGGGTCGGCCACGAAGCGCGCGAGCACGTCGGCGGCTTCGGTGAAATGGGAACGGATGCGGTCGGCGGTCATCACGGCGAAGATGCGTCAAACATCGTCGCCGCCGCGATAGCCCATGCGCTTGCGTGCGGGCTGCGGCTTCGTCAGCATCAACGCAGATTTCCAGTTCATGCCAAACATGATGAGGCGTTACGCCTACGGGC
>CAZJTB010000301.1:300-4149 GCA_964548485.1 uncultured Chryseobacterium sp.
TTTGACCGTGAAGAAGAGTTCTTCGATCATCTGACCATGGTCGTTGAGCCGCGCCTCCATGAGTTCCATCTTCTGGCGAACGGCCTTGTCGGTCATGAGCAGTCGGTTCATCTTCACGAAGACGCGCATGATGCGGATGTTGATGTAGATGGCGCGGTTGCTCCGCAGCACGCTGCTGAGCATGAGGACACCATGCTCCGTGAAGGCGAGCGGGGCATACCGCCGCCCGCCTCTCCCATTGTTTGAGATCTCAATTTGTGATCTCAAAGCGTCCCACTCATCCTTCGACAACCGAAACATGAAGTCCTTGGGGAATCGCCCTTTGTTCCGATTCACCTGCATGTTGAGCACACGGGTCTCCACCCCATACAGCTCGGCCAGGTCGCTATCGAGCATCACTTGCTGGCCACGGATGTGGTAGATGCGGCCCGCGATGGACTTGTCGTGGATGCGCAATGCCTTGGTCATCACGGCGAAGATGCGTCATCCCCGCCGACAACCTGCTACCTCCCCGCCTGCTGCCCCAGCACCTGCATGCCCTGCACGCCGCGCTCGAGGAAGGCCCTGTAGTCCTCCACCGCCGGGGTATAGCCCACGGGATCGGTGAGCAGCTTGCCATCGGGGCTCAGCAGCGCATAGAGCGGCTGTGTGGCGCTCTTGAAAGTCTCGGTCTGCAAGGTGGCCCACTTGTTCCCCACGGTGAGGATGGGCTTCTTGGTGCCGTTGCTGGTCTCGTAGATGAACTGCTCCTCCTTGGGGAGCTCCGCCTTCGCATCCACGTACAGCGAAACGAGCACATACTGGTCATTGATCAGGCGGTTGATCTCGGGCACCGGCCACACGTAGTCCTCCATCTTGCGGCAGTTGGCGCAGCCATAACCGGTGAAGTCGATGAGCAGGGGCTTGCCGCTGCGCTTGGCCTCGGCCATGCCGCTCTCCAGGTCGTGGTAGCAGGTGAGGCCGGCCGGGCATTCAGTGGGGTAGATCCAGCTGTACCCAGGCGATGGTGAGATGCCGCTGAGCAAGCCCACGGGCGCCCAGGTGTGGGCCTTGTCGTCGTACCGGAAACCCATGGCCATGTAGCCGGTGAAGAGGCCGAAGGCGGTGATGAAGAAGATGCGCATGGGCGTGTAGCGCTTCACCGGACTGTCGTGCGGGAAGCGGACCATGCCGAAGAGGTAGAGCACGATGCCGATGCCGCAGATGACCCAGATGGCGAGGAAGAGCTCGTAGGGCACGAGGCCCCACTTCATCACCAGATCGGCCATGCTGAGGAACTTGAAGGCAAGGGCCACCTCCACGAAGCCGAGCACCACCTTCACGCTGTTGAGCCAGCTGCCGCTGCGGGGCAGGCTGTTGAGCCAGCCGGGGAAGAGGGCGAAGAGGCCGAAGGGCAGCGCCAGCGCGAAGCCGAAGCCGCCCATGCCCGCGGTGAGCTGCCACGCGCCGCCATCGGCCGTGAGCGCGCCGGCCAGCAGCGAACCCAGTATGGGACCCGTGCAGCTGAAGGAGACCAGCGCCAGGGTGAGCGCCATGAAGAAGGTGCCGATGAGCCCGCCGAACTTGCTGGCGTTGCTGTCCATCTTGTTCACCCAGTTGCTGGGCAGGGTGATCTCGAAGTAGCCGAAGAACGAGATGGCGAAGACGATGAAAATGATGAAGAAGCCGATGTTCAGCCACGGGTTGGTGCTGATCTCGTTGAAGATCTCCGGGTTCACGCTGCCCAGCAGGTGGAAGGGCAGGCTGAAGAGCAGGTAGATGAGGAAGATGAAGCCACCGTAGGTGAGCGCGTTCTTCAGGCCGGTGGCGCGGTCCTGGCTGCTCTTGGTGAAGAAGCTCACCGTGAGCGGGATCATGGGGAACACGCAGGGCGTGAGCAGCGCGACCAGGCCGCCGATGAAGCCGAGCATGAAGATCCACAGCAGCGAGCTCTCCTTCTCCTTGCGCGCGCCGCTGTCGGGCACCACGGGGTTCTCCAGGTCCACGTTCGGCATGCGCAGCTCGGCGGCATCGGTGCGCGTGGCGAGGCCTGCGAACTTGGGGTCGTTGGGATCGAAGGAGACATCGCCGAGCTCATAGGTGCCCGTTGCCAGCCCAATGATGAAGTACACCGTGGTGGGCGGCAGGCACATCTCATCGTTGCAGGTCATGTACTCGAAGAAGCCCGTTACCAGCTTCTCAGCATCGGCCACGGTGATGAGCTGCGTGAAGGTGGCCGATTCCTTGAACTTCTTCACCTCCATGCCGAAGACGGCATCCATGCCCTCGATCACCTTGGCGCCCGTCTCGCTGGCCTGCCCCTCGGCCCGCACGCCGCCGGTTGAATCCACCGCGATGGAGGTGGGCCACGGGCCCATGTCGCCGTAGTTCTTCTGCGAGTAGAGTGACCACCCGTGCTCGATGGTGGCGTTGAAGACCAGCTCCCACTGCCCGCCGCCCGCATCCTTCGTGGCCAGTGTCCACTTCACCGGCTCCGGGTTGGCATCCGCATGGCCTTGGGCGCGGGCCTGGGCGCCGATCGCCATCATCAACAGGAGCAGCAGGAGGTTGATCGTCCTTCTCATCATCACAGCGTTTCCACCCGCAGCTTGAAGGGCACCACGACAGGCGGCAGGCAGGTCTTGTCGTTGCAAACCATGTACTCCACTTCGCCCTCCACATCGAAGGCGCCGGGCTTGCCGGGCTTGATCACCTGCGCGAAGGCGGGCGAGCCCTCGTGGTAGCGCACCAGCATGCCGAAGTTGTGATCGTACACCTCCTTGGCCTTGGGCTCCTCAAGCTCGCCGTGCAAAACGTAGTCGCCGGAAGGCTTGAAGCGGATGCTGGTGGCAATGGGACCCTCCTCGCTCGGCAGCGAGGTGGCGTAGATGTGCCAGCCCTCCTCCACCTCGGTGCGGATGTCGATGCGAACGAGGCCGTCACCGACCCGCTGCGCCTTGAAATGCCACTTCACCGGGCTCGAGGGCGCGATGAAGGTGAGCGAGGCGATGAGCGACAGGAGCGGGAGCATTTCGGAGTGTGTCGGCAAAACTAGCCGGGACCCCGCACCAAGCGTGGTGGTGCGGCGCCTTATCCTAGGGATCCTGCGCGCCTGTTAAGGAATGTTCACGACGGGAACTCGATGCCCACCACGCGCGACACGGGGATGGTCATGCCGTACTTGAGCACGATGTTCTGCGGGTCGTAGGCCCAGATGGTGGTCTCCACCGCCTTCACCCCTTCATCATCCTGGAACACGATACGGCACTTGCCGTGCTCGCCATTGCCCAGCCGCGTGGCCTGCTCCATCTTCCGTTGGATGTCCTGGTGCTCCTCAGCGCTCAAAGGGACCGCTTGGCGGGGAAAGCGCAACGACGGGATTCGCTCCTTCGGGATCATGGTGAGATGCGGCATGGCTCCGGGGTTTTAGGACGGGTGAAGTTAATGGCATCCACGAGGAATGCAACCGGCCGCCCGGTCCGGCCGGGTCACCGAAGCGATGCCATGCGCAGGATCCGCCGGGTACTCGCCGTGGCCTGGAACCCCTCGCCGATGCGGTGGCCCACGAGCCATGCGATCTCACCATCGCCGTTCACCAGCACATGCATGGAATCCTTCTCGGTCCTTGGAACCTTGGCATCGATGAGGATGTCGCTGATGAGCTTGCTGCCGCCGAGGCCGATGGGGCGCATGCGGTCTCCGGGGCGCCACGGCCGCAGGATCAACGGATCACGAAGGCGGTCGGCATCGAGCAGGGCTTCGCTCATGTCCGGGGGAACCCCGGCTGGCGGGCCGCTCTCCATGCGCCAGTCGAATCCATGGGCCGAGCCATGCGCTGCTTGCAGGTCGATCCGCGTCCAAGTCGCTCTC
>CAZJTB010000302.1:0-4143 GCA_964548485.1 uncultured Chryseobacterium sp.
GTTGCTCGTAGAGGACTGCGCTCAGGCCTTTGGCGCGAGCTACAAGGGGCGCTGGGTCGGCTCCATCGGGCACGCCGGCACGTATAGCTTCAACATCTTCAAGACCATCACCGCCGGCGATGGCAGCTGGACGGCCACCCACCAGGCCCAACGCACCCGCACCTGGGTGCAGGGCTACAACACCCCCGCGCTGATCGACGACGCCTACCTGATCACCGGCGGTGGCAGCGGTGTGAACCGCAACGGCGTGCCTTACACCACCACCATCACGCAGGCCATCCGTGTGGAGATCGGCTGCATCTGGCGCCTTGTGAGCGGCACCGTGGTGGTGACGCCGACTGGACGGCCGGCGCGCACCATCGATTACGGCAACGGCTCCTGCGACGGCACCTTCACCGTGATGGTGAACGGGCAGACCTACACCATCACCATCGGCTGAGCGCACGCGCTCCCAAGCGAAGCCGGCGGCCGGTGCCGTCGGCTTCGCGCTTTCCATCCCGAACGCCGACCGAACCGCTCATCCCCGCACACGCCGCTCATCACCATTCGTCACAGGACCGCAGGCAGGGGGTCTAGCTTCGGCTCGCTCATGGACTATTTCCGCCGCGTGCCCATCCGCTACCGCACCGTGCTGCTCACGGCGGTGGTGCTGGCCACGCTCTTCCTCTTCCAAGCGTACATGCACCACTACGTGTATGCCGAGCTGAAGGACATGGGCGAGTTCCGCTGGTGGCGCGAGGCCCCGGTGCCCTACCTCAACTTCTTCTTCTGGGCCCTGCTCTGCCCGCTGGTGTACAGCATCCTCAGGCGCTGGCCCTTCGTGCCGCGCCCCCGTGGCCCGGTGGTGCTCCTGCACGTCGGGCTGGGCCTGCTCATCGCCGCTTTCCACGAGGTGGCCACCTCCACCATCTACTACGCCATCCTCCAGGTGCGCGGCGAGTTCGACTTCGCCGACCCCAAGTACCGCGACTGGGCCTATCACGCGCTGCTCCCGGCCATCTTCACGCGCACCATGGAGTACTGGGTGCTCATGGGCGTGCTGGCGGCCCTGGAGAATGCCCGCCTGCGGCGCGCCGAGCACGAGCAGCTGCTGCGGCTGCGCAACGAGCTCCAATCGAGCCAGCTCAGCGCGCTCAAGAAGCAGCTGCAGCCGCACTTCCTCTTCAACACCCTCAACACGGTGAGCGCGCTCATGGACGGCCAGGTGAGCGATGCGCGGAAGGTGCTGAGCCGGCTGGGGCAGCTGCTGCGCCTCACCCTCGATTCGAGCCGCACGGACACCATAACGCTGCAGCAGGAGATCGACTACGCGCGCAACTACCTCGACATTGAGAGCATCCGATTCCGCGACCGCCTGCGCGTGAGCTACGACATACCGGTGGAGCTGATGGACGCCGAAGTACCCGGCCTCGTGCTGCAGCCGCTGGTGGAGAATGCCATCAAGCATGGCACCGATGCCGCGCAGGAAAGCGTGGAGATCGCCATCCGTGCCCAACGGGTGGACCGGTCGTTGATCCTCGAGGTGCGAGACAACGGAAAGGGCTGCAACGATGTCCATGTGGCGATGGCGAACGGTGGCATCGGGCTGCGGAACGTGCGCGACCGATTGAAGCTCCTCTACGGCGATCGCGGCGCGCTGCGCATCGAATCGCCCGGAGGCCGGGGCTTCTCCGCCATCGTATCGCTGCCATTCCAAACCGCCATGGCGAACCGCACCAACGCATGAAGCACATTCGCACCCTGATCGCCGATGATGAGCCCGCCGCGCGCGCGCGCCTTGCCCGATTGCTGGCACAGGACGCCGATGTGGAGCTGGTGGGCGAATGCCGCAATGGCCACGAGGCCGTCGAGGCCGTGAACAAGCACCGGCCCGACCTCCTCTTCCTCGACATCCAGATGCCCGACCTCAACGGCATGGAGGCCATGGGCCGCATCAGCGGCGACCGCATGCCCTTCGTGGTCTTCGTCACCGCCCACGACCGCTACGCCCTCAGGGCCTTCGACGTGAATGCCGTGGACTACCTGCTGAAGCCCTACGACGACGACCGCTTCTTCGCCTCGCTGGAGAAGGCCAAGCGGCACATCGACATGAAGCTGAGCAATCAGCTCACCGGCAAGCTCATGAGCCTGATGCGCGAGCACCTGCACGCTCGCAGCGAGCACCTCGAATCGTTCACCATCCGGGAGAAGGGGCGCGAGCACAAGGTGGGCGTGAGCGACGTCCTTTACATGCGCTCCGAGGGCAACTACCTCTGCCTGCAGCTGAAGGACCGCCACTTCCTGCACCGCATGACCATGAACGCCGTGGAATCGGAGCTCGATCCGGCGCGCTTCCTGCGCATCCATCGCAGCTACATCGTCAATCGCGCCCATGTGCGCAGCGCGCGCTACAGCGGCAACAACGAATTCATCTTCAGCATGGCCAACAACGAGCGCATCGTGAGCGGCCGCAGCTACAAGGAGCACATCGCCAAAGCGCTGCAGGAGCAGCCGGCTTGATCGGGCGGGCCGCCTCCGGCGCTCTACTTTCGGCGCATGCACTTCCGCACGCAACGGGTGCCGTGCCTCCTGGCGCTCGCCCTACTCCTGCAAACCGCTCCATTCGCGCGCCGCGCAACGGCCCAGCGCCCTCCGGCCCAGCCCCACGCCGCCGAGATCCTGCACCGCATGCAGAAGCTCAACGTGCTGGGCAGCGTGCTCTACATCGTGGCGCATCCCGATGACGAGAACACGCGCCTGATCGCCTGGCTGGCCAACGGCAAGAAGGTGCGCACCGGCAACCTCAGCCTCACGCGCGGCGATGGCGGACAGAACCTCATCGGTCCCGAGCTGGGCGATGCGCTGGGCATCATCCGTACACAGGAACTGATGGAAGCGCGCCGCATCGACGGTGGCGAGCAGTTCTTCACCCGCGCAGTGGACTTCGGCTACAGCAAGAACGCCGCCGAGAGCTTCGAGAAATGGGGCAAGCCCGAAGTGCTGAGCGATGTGGTGCGCGTGATCCGCATGTTCCGGCCGGACATCATCATCACCCGCTTCGCGCCCGACCGCAGCGCGGGGCACGGCCACCACGAGGCCAGCGCCATCCTCGCCGAAGAAGCCTTCGACCTGGCCGGTGACCCCAAGGCCTTTCCGGAGCACTTGGAACAAGGGCTGGAGGTGTGGCAGCCACGCCGCCTCTTCTTCAACGGCAGCACCTGGTGGAACCGCGACCTGGCCACCATTGCAGAAAGCGATCCCGATTGGTTCAGCGTGGACGTGGGCGGCTACGACCCGCTGCTGGGCCTGAGCTACACCGAGATCGCCGGGCGCAGCCGCAGCATGCACAAAAGCCAGGGCTTTGGCGCGGCCGAAACGCGGGGGGAAGCCCTGGAATACCTCAAGCTCATCAAAGGCGACCGGCCGAAGACGAAGGACATTTTTGAGGGGATCGATATGACGTGGGGGCGGTTCCGCAACGGCTCTAGTTATCAGAAGCGACTTACCGCAATTATAAATGGCTATGACCCTCTATCGCCTTCCAAATCTGTCGATGGATTGGAAGAGCTCCGCAAAGAGATGTCTTATGCTACCAAGGAGCTAAATCTTGGTGAGCATCGTATCTCATCCCGGTTACAAAGACAACTCGGGGAACTCGCAGTTGCATGCATGGGTCTATCACTCGAAGTCGTCTATTCCGCTCCCCGCGTAACCGATATCAACGAGCCATATGAAACGATACTCACCAATCGTTCGGCCAGACCTTTTCAAACCTGGATGTGGCCTGGAGATACGATTAAACCCTACTCAACGCGTCGCTGCCAAAACTGCATGCTTGACCTTGGGCTCCAGACCGAGCCTTTCTGGCTAGTTCAACCACACTCCAACCTGTACAAACTGCGTAGTGAGGAAATCGGCTGGCCTAGCTCAGCAAGCACAGCATCTACTTTCTTGAATCTTACAAGAAAAGGCGAGAGTTTCCAGATAGAATCTCCTGGTGTATACAAATGGGTCGACCGCGTGGCCGGCGAACGCATCCGCCCGGTGTACGTCACACCCGTTGCCTCGGTGATCCCGAAGAGCGATGTGCTCATTGCACGTGGCGGTCCGCAGACCATCACCGTGGAAGTGGAGGTCTATGCCGAGCGCATGCGGCTGGAGACC
>CAZJTB010000303.1:0-4123 GCA_964548485.1 uncultured Chryseobacterium sp.
TTGCCCTGCATGCCCCGACCGCCCTGCGCATGGCCTTCCTCAGTCCCTTCGAGGTTGCGCTGCTCAACCCGCTCACCGCCCTGGCCGCGTGCGAGAACCTGCTCGTGCTCGGGCTGCCGCTGCTGGCTATTGTCTGTCGCCGCAGCCGGGCGCGCATGGATCTGGGCTCGGTCCTCTTCGCATTGTCGTTCATCCTGCTGCTTGCGCTGCTCATCGGCTGGACCGTGCCCGTGGTGGGCGCGCTGGTCCGCTACCGTGTGCCCATGCTGCCCCTGATGGGCCTGCTGAGCCTGTTGATGCTCGACCCGGATCGGTTACCCCGCCGACTGAAACCAATCGTACAACATTGAAGCGTGTCCTTCCCCTCCTGCTGGCCGCTGCCCTTGCGGCATGCGGCTATCGCGACCGCGATGCCGACCTCGTGGTGCACAACGCGGTGATCCATTCGCTCGATGGGTCAGATGCCGTTCACCAAGCCATGGCGGTGAAGGATGGCCTCATCCTCGAGCTCGGCCCGGAGCATCAAATCCGCAACCGCTACAGCGCCAAGCAATCATTCGACGCGGCGGGGCAGCACATCTACCCGGGCTTCATCGATGCGCACTGCCACTTCTACGGCTACGGCCTCAACAAGCAGAAATTGGATCTGCGCGGGGCCACCAGCTGGGAGGAGGCGGTGCAACGCATCGAAGCCCATGCGCGGACGCATCCGGGCGACGGTTGGATCCTCGCGCGCGGATGGGACCAGAACCAATGGGCCGTGAAGGAATACCCGGAGAACGACCGGCTCAACGCGCTCTTCCCCAACCGCCCGGTGCTTGCGCAGCGGATCGATGGGCACGCAGCCGTGGTGAATGATGCGGCGATGCGCGCCGTGGGCCTCGACCCCGCGAAGGCGATTGAAGGCGGGCTGATGCTGAAGCGCGACGGCCGCTTCACCGGCGTGCTGATCGATAATGCCGTGAGCGTGTTCCAGCCCATCATGGAGCAGGCTGACGAGGCCACCAAGCGCCAGGCCCTCCTCGACGCCCAGCGCGATTGCTTCGCGCTCGGGCTCACCATGGTCTGCGATGCGGGCCTCGACCCCGGCACGATCCGCTTGATCCAGCGGATGCAGGAGGAAGGCTCGCTGAAGATGCGCGTATACGCCATGGTGACGGATTCCGCACCGTACCTGGAGGAATTCGCGCGCAGCGGGCCCATCCTTACCGACAGGCTCACCGTGCGCAGCGTGAAGGTCTATGCCGATGGCGCCCTCGGATCACGGGGCGCGCTGCTCAAGGCGCCGTATCACGATCATCCCGGGCACCATGGCCTGCAACTGGCCTCGCGCGAGCATTTCCTACGCGTGGCCGAATGGTGCAAGGCCCATGGATTCCAGATGAACACGCACTGCATCGGAGACAGCGCCAATAAGCTGCTCCTGGATGTGTATGGTGCGGTGCTGGGCGGCACCAACGACCTGCGCTGGCGCATCGAGCACGCGCAGGTGGTGAGCGCGGCTGATCGGGCCCGCTTCGCGGAGTTCAGCATCGTGCCTAGCGTGCAGCCCACGCACGCCATCAGCGACGGGCCCTGGGCCATGGACCGCCTCGGCCCCCAGCGCATCGCTGACGCGTACGCCTACGAGGAGCTGCGCAAAGCGATGGGGCTGTTGGCGCTCGGCACCGACTTCCCGGTCGTAGGCATCGACCCGCTGCAGACGTACCGCAGCGCGGTGCTGCGCCGCAGCGCCGATGGCTGGCCCGAAGGCGGCTACCGAATGGAGAACGCGCTGAGCCGCAGCGACGCGCTGCGCGGAATGACCATCTGGTACGCGATCGCGGCATTCAAGGAGGGCGAGCTGGGCACGCTGGAAGCGGACAAGCGCGCGGATTTCACCGTGGTGAACATCGATCTGGAGAAAGCAACGCCCGCTCAGCTCACCGGGGCGAGAACCACGGCCACCTTCATCAACGGCGAGCGGGTGCACTGATCCTACCTTCGGCACGATGCCTCCCGGAGCCCTTGTGATCTCGCTCGATTTCGAGCTCTTTTGGGGCATGCGCGACAAGCGCACCATCAAGGGGTACGGCGCCAACATCCTGGGCGTACGGCAGGCCTTGCCGCGCATGCTCGC
This sequence comes from uncultured Chryseobacterium sp., assembly GCA_964548485.1. Classification (GTDB taxonomy): domain Bacteria; phylum Bacteroidota; class Bacteroidia; order Flavobacteriales_F; family PHOS-HE28; genus PHOS-HE28. The sequence goes on from CAZJTB010000303.1 coordinate 2,120, forward strand.
CGCCTTCGACGCGCATGGCGTGAAAGCCACGTTCGCCACCGTGGGCCTGCTCTTCTTCGAGCGGAAGGACGAGCTGCTGCGCGCGCTCCCTTCGCTCAGGCCGGCTTATAGGAACGCGCATCTCTCGCCGTACAATGGCCATATCGATGGCATCGGCGCTGACGAGGCGAGCGACCCGTACCACTTCGGCGCGTCGTTGATACGCATGGTGCAGGGACATGCTGCGCACGAGATCGCCTGCCACACATTCTCCCACTACTACTGCTTGGAGCGCGGCCAAACCGAAGACCAATTCGCCGCCGACCTCGATGCCGCCATCGCCGTGGCGCGCGCCTTCGGCATCGAGCTGAAGAGCCTGGTGTTCCCCCGCAACCAATACAACGCGCGCTACCTCGGCATCTGCGCGGCCAAGGGCATCATCGCTTATCGCGGCAACGAACGGAGCTGGCTCTACACGGCCCGCAACCGCGAGCAGGAGTCGTCCGTGCGCCGTGCCCTGCGCCTGCTCGATACCTGGATCGGCCTTAGCGGGCCCAATACGCATGCGCTGCCCAACGCAACGGCCAGCCGGCTCATCGACCTGCCCAGCAGCCGCTTCCTTCGGCCCTATTCCGCACGCTTCGCTGCGCTCGATGGGCTGAAGCTGCGGCGCATCACCCGCGCCATGTCGCACGCGGCGCGCCGGGGCGAGCTCTTCCACCTGTGGTGGCACCCGCACAACTTCGGCGCCGACCTGGAACGCAACATGGCCTTCCTGAACCGCGTGCTCGGGCACTATGCGCGCCTTCGCCAGGAGCACGGCATGGAAAGCCTCACCATGCACGAACTGGCCGCGCGGGCGATGAGCCATGAGCGCTGAACGCATCGTCCTCCTCGCCCGGGACAGCGCATCGTCGCGCCTCCTGTTCCACGCGCTCTCCGCGCGGTTCGCCGTGCATGCCGTGCTTGAGCAGCCACCCGGCGCCCTGAGCCTGCTGCGATCGCGCGCGCGCCGGCTCGGATGGATCGAAGTGCTCGGGCAGGTGCTCTTCATGGCCCTGCTGGCGAAGCCGATGGCACTGGCCTCACGCAGTCGCAACCGGAGGATCATTCAGGAGCATGGCGGCAGCGATGCGCCGATCCCGACGGACCGCATCACACGCGTCTCGTCCGTGAACCGGCCGGAATGCTGGGAGGCCGTAGGTACCCACGACCCGAAGGTGGTGGTGATCAATGGCACGCGGATCCTCTCGCCGCGCGCCATCGAAGCGCTGGGACGTCCCATCCTCAATACGCATGTGGGCATCACGCCCCGGTACCGGGGCGTGCATGGAGCCTATTGGGCGCTGGCGCAGGGCGATGCGGCGCATTGCGGCGTCACCATCCACCTGGTCGATGCCGGCGTTGACACGGGCGCGATCCTGCATCAGGCACGGATCCTCCCAACAGCCGATGACAACTTCACCACCTACCCCACCTTGCAGATGGCTGTGGCCGTGCCTCTGCTGGTGAAGGCCGTTGAGGAGGTGATCGCAGGCCGGGCGCAGCCGCGCGAAGCCAGTGGCCCGAGCCGCCGCTGGAACCACCCCACCCTGTGGGCCTACATCAGCAACCGCGTTCGCCGCGGCGCGCGCTGAGCACTCTCCCAGTCAGGGCAGCCTTACGACGCGTGCGCTCCAGTGCTGTGCACCATGGTCCACACGGAGCACATAGGATCCCGGCGCGATGCCTGAGGCGGGCACGGTGAACTGGGGCAGCCCCGTAACCCGCGCGCTCCACACCAACCGGCCATTCGCATCGATGAGCCGCGCATCGGCGGCGCCTGCGGGCGCGAAGGGGAGCTGCACGGTCATGTCGCTATTGGTGGGCGATGGCCATACCGCGAAACCAGCGCCGCCCGCTTCGCTGGGCAGTCCCACCGTGGTCAGGTTCACCGGTGCGCTGATGCTCGAGCACCCGTTGGAGGCTGTATGCTCAACCGTGTAGTTCCCGGTGGCGGTGGCCCACCAAGTGGGGCCTACAGCG
>CAZJTB010000304.1:0-4103 GCA_964548485.1 uncultured Chryseobacterium sp.
GGTGCCGCCGGTGTCGCTCACCGTGGCGTTGCCCGTGGTGCCGCCGAAGCAGCTCACGTTGGTCTGCGCGGTGATCTGGGTGGTGATGGTTCCAGGTTGGTTCACCGTCACGTTCCGGGTGCCCGTGCAGCTGTTCGCATCGGTGGCGGTCACGGTGTAGGTGCCACCCGTGATGAAGCTGGCCGTTGGGCTGCTTTGCACAGGGCTCGTGCTCCAGCTGTAGCTGTAAGGACCGGTGCCGCCGCTTGCCGTGGCCGTTGCGCTGCCGTTCTGCTGCGACTGCCCTTGGCAGTTCAGGATGTGGCTGGTTCCGCTAAGCGATATGGTAACCGGCGCGGGCTGGCTGATGATGGCCTGTGCGGTGGTGGTGCAGCCGTAGCCATCGGTCACGGTTACGGTGTAGGTACCCTGCGCCAGGCTGGTAGCGGCAGCCGTGTTCTGCACGGGCGAAGTGTTCCATTGGAAGCTGTAAGGGGGCATGCCGCCCACGGCGCTGGCCGTAGCGCTGCCGTTCGCGCTGCCCGCGCACAAGGCGGGCTGGATGGAGCCTAACGACGCCACCAGCGGCGTGCTCTGCACCATGGTGAATCCGGCCGTGGCGCTGCATCCGTTGGCATCGGTCACCACCACGTCGTAGGTGCCCGCGCCAATGCCGGTCAGGTTCTGGCTGAAGCTCGTGAAGCCATTGGGTCCGCTCCATTGCGTGGTGTAGGGCCCGGTGCCTCCGGCGATGCCCAGCCCGAGCGTTCCTGTGCTGGCGCCGTTGCAGGCGATGTTCTGGCCGAAGGGCAGGATCGATGGGCTCAGCGTGAGGCTCAAGGGCGCAGGGCTTCCCACATTGAAGCCTTGCGTGCGCGAGCAACCGGCGGCATCCGTCGCAACCACGGTGTAGCTGCCTGCGCCGATGTTCACCAGGTTCTGCGTGCTCGCGGTGAAGCCGTTCGGGCCGCTCCAGGAGAAGCTGTACGGAGCGATGCCGCCGCTCACGGTGAGGCCGATGGCGCCATTGGTACTGCCGTCGCACAAGGGTTGGGTCACCGATCCGGTCACGCTGGGATTGCTCACCCGAACCTGACGGCTTATGCTGCGAGCACACGTGCCGTCGGTGATCACTACGGTGTAAGTGGTGGTCGTGGCGGGCGATGCGATGGGGTTGGGGCAGTTGGTGCAGCTGAGGCCCGCCGCGGGGCTCCAAGCATAGCTGGCGCCGCCATTCACCTGGAATTGCACCGAGCCACCGATGCAGATGGTCTGTGTGGTGGCTGGCGAGAGCGTGGCGATGAGCGTATCGGTGATGGCGAAGTTGATGCTGTCGATCACGAAGCCGGGGCAGTTGGGGTTGCCCAGCAGCACGCGGATGTGCTCGGTCGGCTCGGCGATCACGTCGGCCAGGGGGTTCACGTATTGCTCCGCGAAGGGCTGGCCGGCTGGGATGGTGATGGTTTTGGCCACATTCGGGTTCACGTTGCCGATGGCGCTGTAGTCCGTTCCGTTCGTTGCCGTTCCTTGGAGGAAGTACTGCAAGGTGAGCGGGCTCTGGCTCACGGGGTCGCGCGTGAAGCGGATCCATCCCGGATTGCAGCCTTCGACCATGTGGGAACTGCCGTTGAGCGTGCGCGTGCTCAGGCTCACATTCGGGCTCTGGATGCGCTCGATGAAGACCCAGCTGTCGAACTTGCGGTCGCTGGCGTCGGCCACCACCAGCTTCAGGTGGTAGGTCTGGCAGGGCTCTACAGCGCTGCGGGCCACCAGCCCGCGGGTGTAGCCGTCCATCTGCATCTCAGGGTCGCCGGCGTTGTACCGGTAGTAGCTGCTGTTCGAGCCGGCGTTCACGTTGTTGATGGCCACGGCATCGGAGGTGCCGGGCACCAATGCGATGTTCTTGTCAGCCCCGATGCCGGGGTCGCCAGCGATCCCCGGCCCGCTGATGAAGAACCCGAAGACGTCGTTGAATTGCGAGCCCACCCATTCGTTGTACTCCTCGCTGCCGAACACGAACTGGAAGCTGAGGCTGTCGCCGCTGGGGATCACGTCGAACTCGAAGAGGCACGCATCCATGGTGGTGCGGCCGGTAACGGTGTTCAGCAACGGGCTGCCCGGGGTTCCTTGCTGGAACGTGCGGTTCTCCACGTTGTTTGGGCCGATCGCATCCGCGATGCGCCCGCTGGTGAGGATCACACCGCTCTCCAGACCGAGTTGGCTTCCGGCATAGTCGAACTCGCCGTAGCCCAAGCCGTGGCAATTGATTGTCGGGTTGGTGATGCGCACACCGGGCCCACTGATGGCTTCGGCCAGCGCCTGCAGGTTCGTTTGCGGCGCCACCGAGAGCTGCGCGATCGTGGCGCTTCCGGAAAGCACGATGCCGGCCAGAAGGCCCGTACGGAGGAGGTGGGGCTTGCGGGTCATGGTCATTGGTTGCGGGCTTGCAGGCATGCGGCTTCGGCCTCGGTCTGTCCGCCGGGGAGCTCCCGCGCGCGGGTAAGCAGGGCCTTGTGTTCCAGGAGAGGCTGCGCGCGCAAGCGGGCCTCTTGCTTGCTTTCGGAGTTCCGGGCCTCGAATACCAGCACACCTGCGGGCACGCAGGCATACACCAGCCGCAGGTCGGTGCGGCCTTTCAGCTCACGCTCCAGGTTGTCGCGTAGCTCGCTGTTGAGCCCGGTCACCTGCACCGCGTAGCTGCGGTCAGCAGGCTGCCCCAATTGGGCTTTCAGCGGGAAGGAGAGGAGGATGAACAGGCTTGCGGCCATCATCCATCCGAAGCGCTTCTGCTGCTCCATGGTCCTGTAGTTCAGGGCCTTGCGGGTGAGTGGCCCGCGTCGGCCAACGGTTTTTGGTGGCCTTATAGCGGAGAAAGCACCGCGCAGGTTCCGAAGAGCCCTTCGACCAAGGATGGGTAATGGCTAATCAGCCCAGCCTATTCCACGATGAAGCCTGCTGCGGGTCAGGCCAAGCGCTGGTTCAGCGCCTCGTGAAGGGCGATGCCCGCCGCCACGCTCACATTCAACGAGCCGATCTGGCCCGCCATGGCGATGCGCACCAGTTCGTCGGCCAGGCGCAGCACGGGTTCCGAGATGCCATCGCCTTCGGCGCCGAGCACCAGCACTAAGGGCCCGGCCAGGTCAGCCTGCCCGATGGTGCGATCTCCCTTCTCCGAGAGCGCCACGATCCGCAGTCCATGAGCGCGCGCCCGGTTGAGCCCTTCGGTCAATCGGCTCACCCGGCAGACGGGTTTACGGAGCAATGCGCCCGCGCTGCTCTTCACGGCATCGCTTCCCAAGCGGGCCGTGCCTTGCTTGGGCACCAGCAGGCCATGCGCCCCGAAGCACTCGGCGCTTCGCGCGATGGCGCCCAGGTTGCGCACATCGGTGACGCCATCAAGCGCCACGATGATGGGTGTCTCGCCCTTCTCATAGGCCCTGGAGATCACTTCATCCAGGTCCTGCTCCTCCACCGGGCTGATCAGGGCGATGACGCCTTGGTGCTCGGTGCGGGTGAGGCGGTCCAGCTTCTCGGCGGGCACGGGCTGCCAGGGTATGCCGCGCTCCAGCGCCAGCGCCCGTATCTCGCGCACGGCATCCCCACCGGCATCGCGGCGCAGCAAGAGCTTCTCCACGTTCTTGCCCGCCCGGATCGCCTCGATCACCGGCCAAGTGCCGCAGATGATGTCCTTATCAGCCATGTGATGGATTCAAGAAGCCATGCGCGTTGCGCCTCCTGGCGAATTCCGATGACGTTGGGCGCGGGTGCGGTTCAAGGCAGGCTCAATTCTGATAGACGCGGCCGCTGCGCCAGCTCTCCACGTTGCGATACCAGGCGCCTTTGAGCACGGGGTCGCGCTGCAGCACGTAATCGTTCCCGGTGATCGCGCTCTTCCTGCGGGTGAAGGTGAAGGTGAGGCTCATGAGGTTGTTCTCCTCGCCATAGGTCCAGGCTTCGCTGGAGGCGGTCCGGTAGATGGAGGTGGGCGTGCCGAAGATGATGTGCACCATGCCGCGGTCGGTGCGCCAGCCTTCGATGCCCGCGCTGAAGTGCCGGTTGGCGTTCTCCACCCGGCCATAGTAGATGCGGATGGCCTCCCGGGCGCGCTCGCGCTCGCCGGTGGC
>CAZJTB010000305.1:0-4099 GCA_964548485.1 uncultured Chryseobacterium sp.
GCCGCGACCAGCCAGAAGCCGCGCCGCGTGATCAAGGCCGAGAGCGCCTACTATGCCACGATCAACGCCAACGTGCACCGGGGCGTGCACACCCTGAGCACCAAGGCCACCGAAGCGCAGGAGGCCGCGCGGGAGATCATCCGCCGGCACATCAACGCCAAGCACGCGCACGAGGTGATCTTCACCAGTGGCACCACGGCAAGCCTGAACCTGGCAGCGTTCAGCCTGGGTCAACTCCTGCTGAAGAAGGGCGATGAGGTGCTGATCAGCGGGATGGAGCACCATGCGAACATCGTTCCCTGGCAGCTGGCGTGCGAGCGGCATGGGGCGAAGCTGAAGGTGATCCCGGTGACGGACAGCGGGGAGTTGGAACCGCGACGACGCGACGGCGCGACGGAATACTTCAATGAGCGGACGAAAGTGTTCGCCATTGCGCATGTCAGCAACACGCTGGGCACGATCAACCCCATCAAGGAACTGATCGCCGAAGCGAAGAGGCGTGGCATCGTCACGGTGGTGGACGGGGCCCAAGCCATCGCACATTTGAACGTCGACGTGCAGGATCTCGGCTGCGACCTCTACGCCTTCAGCGGACACAAGGCCTATGGGCCAACCGGCACCGGAGTGCTCTACGGCCGCGAGGAGCTGCTGGAGCGCATGCCCCCCTGGCAGGGCGGCGGCGAGATGATCGACGTGGTCACCTTCGAGAAGACCACCTATGCCAAGCTGCCCTTCAAGTTCGAGGCCGGCACGCCGCACATCGCCGGCATCATTGGGCTAGGCGAGGCGATCCGCTGGATGGGGGATTACGACAAAGCGGCGATGGCGAAGCACGAGCACGCGCTGCTGGAACACGCGACCAAGGAGCTGCTCACCATCGATGGCCTGCGCATCATCGGTACGGCCGAGGAGAAGGTGAGTGTGATCAGCTTCGTGATCGACGGCGTTCACCACTACGACCTCGGCACCCTGCTCGACCAGCAGGGCATCGCGGTGCGCACAGGCCACCACTGCACCCAGCCGCTGATGGACCGCTTCGGCGTGAGCGGCACGACCCGGGCGAGCTTCGCGTGTTTCAATACCCCCGAGGAGATCGATTCCATGGTGATCGCGACCAAGAAGGCGGTCAAGATGCTGCGATGAGCACCACGATGACATTGGCCCAGACCCAACAAGAGCTCATCGACGAGTTCGCCATGTTCTCCGACTGGCAGGACCGTTACGAGCACCTGATCGAACTGGGCAAGGACCTGCCCCTGATCGCGCCGGAGCACAAGACCGACGACAACCTCGTGCGCGGATGCCAAAGCCGCGTGTGGCTGCATGCTGAGCCACAGAACGGCCTCGTCCAATTCACCGCCGACAGCGATGCCATGATCACCAAGGGCATCGTGGCGCTGCTGGTGCGCGTGTTCAACGACCGCACACCGCAGGAGATACTAGGGGCTTCCACGGAGTTCATCGATAAGATCGGCCTGCGCGCGCACCTGAGCCCCAACCGCGCGAACGGGCTGAGCGCGATGATCGACCAGATGAAACGGTATGCCCTCGCCTATTCCTCGAAAGCATGAGCTTGCATTTCACCGCAAAGACGCAAAGGGCGCCAAGAGAGCGCCGCATTGCGAATTCCTTTGCGTGCTTGGCGTCTTGGCGGTTAATCGCATTCGAACCATGACCCCAGAGGAAAAGAAACACCTGGAAGAACGCGTCATCGACATGCTCAAGTCGGTGTACGACCCGGAGATCCCGGTGGACATCTACGAGCTGGGGCTGATCTACGAGGTGAACATCAGCGACGATGCCCACGTGGGCATCAAAATGACCCTGACCAGTCCCGCCTGCCCCGTGGCCGAAAGCCTGCCCAACGAGGTGGAGCAGAAGGTGGCCAGTGTGCCCGGTGTGAGCGGCGCCAAGGTGGAGATCACCTTCGAACCACCCTGGGATCGGACGATGATGAGCGAGGCGGCGCAGTTGGAATTGGGGTTCATGTGAGGTTGGCCGCAGAGGCGCAGGGGCGCAAAGGCAATTCAGCCGCAGATGACGCAGATGGCGCAGATGAACAACGGGAACGCTGGCCGGTTGGCCATAACCTGGCTACAGGGCACCTGTAGCGTCGCCTCCGCTTCGGCTTCGCTCAGCATGGGGCGACCAACCAGCGTTACCCTGGGACATTGACCGAAATCGGGACCAGGCCATGTCAGACCCCATCATCAACAAGGTTGCATCGAGCGGCATCATCACCCTCGACCTGGAGGAGATGTACCCACAAGGCGAGCGCGTGGTCTTCGACCTGAAGCCGCTGCTGTGGCAGGAGATCGCACTGAAGGAGGACGATCTGCGTGCGTTCTGCAAAGCGCACGACTGGTCGCAGTACGCCGGCAAGCTCGTGAGCGTGCAGTGCTCGGCCGATGCCATCGTGCCCACCTGGGCCTTCATGCTGGTGGCCACGCACTTGCAGCCGCATGCCGCCTTCGTCACGCAAGGCGATGCGGATCAGCTGGAACGGGCCGTGTTCACCCGGTTCGTGCAGCAACTGGACGTGGAGCCCTATCGCGATGCCCGCGTGGTGGTGAAGGGATGCAGCAAGTTGCCGGTGCCGCTGAACGCCTACGTGGAGCTGAGCGCGAAGCTGCTGCACGTGGTGAAGAGCCTGATGTTCGGCGAGCCCTGCAGCACGGTGCCGCTGTACAAAGCGCCCAAGGCCTAGCGCGATTCCGGGGCAAGCGCCTATTGCCAAGGCCCTTCCATGGCCCGCTGTGGCTTGATTCATCGCACAGCGTGGCTCCTCGCTGGTCCAAGAGGCCAGGCATACTTTCGACGCTCCCGCGAACGCAACTGACCTGATGCGCTGGCTACCTCTCCTCATCCTGATTCTCAGCTCACGGATCGCTTCGGCGCAGCCCGACACCGTGAACGTGCCGCACAGCAGCAACGGCTGGTACCTGAGCCCGCATGGCACCATCCGCGTCCTTGTGCTCTTCTGCGAGCTTGAATACGACCGCAACCCATCGAAGGACCCGCAGCCAGAGGGCGCCCCGCATCATTGGCCCAAGGGCAAGCTGCCCCTATGGGCCGATGAGCTCTTCGACCCGCATCCTTCCCCCGGCTACCTGGGCAAAGTGACCCGCTACTACCATGAGAGCTCGTTGGGGCGGTTCATCGTGCTGGGCGACTACATCGACACCCTGCTAACGCTGCGCGAGAGCGAGCATCCCTCGCTGGGCAACGCGCATGGAATAGGCGCGCTGGCCGTGAAGGAAGCGAACAAGATTGGCGCGCTGCGCACCCGGCACGGCTTAAGTGCGGCCGATTTCGACCTGTGGAAGCGCGGCGGACAGCCCGGCATGCCCAAGAAGGCCGGCGCCGACAGCCCGCACAGCTACGACCATGTGATGGTGATCGCCCGCAACAGCGGCCTCACGCACGGCCAGGGCAGCACCGATTCCGGCAGCCCGGGCAAGCTCTTCGGATTCGAGAGCGATTCGCAGAGCCGGTTCGGCGGCATGTACGCACTGCCCTTCGAGATCCTCAAGCACGAGTTCAACCACCTGCTGCTGGGCGGCAACAACTTCCACAGCGGCGGCGGCAACGCGGCGCAATTCGAGAGCCACACCCTGTGCGTGCAGGGCGGGTGGAGCCTGATGGGCGGAGCGAGCAGCAGTCTCCTCTCGTGCTGCGGCTGGGACCGCGACCGGTTGGGATGGCGCCCGCGCGAAGCCACGCACCGTATCGAAGCGCGCGATCCACGAGGCCGTCCGGCGAATGGCGACCTGGACCCCATCGCCGGCGATACTGGTCTTTTCGTACTGCGCGATTTCGTCACCACCGGCGATGCGCTGCGCATCCGCCTCCCCTTCATCCCGCAGGACGAGCACCCGCAATGGCTCTGGGTGGAGAACCATCGCACCTATGCGGTGAATGGCTCCTGGACGGACCGCTTCCACTGGGAGGAGACCAATGAACCTTGCGTAGCCAAGGCCGAAGCCGGCCTCTTCCTGCAGATCCAGATCGCCCGCGACAATCGGTCGGGTGCCAACATCTACGGCGGGCTCGCCGATTACCTGCGGCCGCTCACCGCGAATGGCCATTTCGACCTGGC
>CAZJTB010000306.1:0-4064 GCA_964548485.1 uncultured Chryseobacterium sp.
GATCCGCAAGCGCTTCGGCGACCGCACCGTGATGCGCGCCGCCGGCATGGATGCACGCAGCATCGGAAGGATGGACAACCCCTTTGATGGGCAGGCGCCGGTGCTGCTGGCGAATAGGAGAACCTAAGAGTGGGCACAAATGCAATGCAAATGCAATGGACATGGACGGAAATGGACCAGCGGGGACGGTAGGCGGAGGCGGGTCCATTTGCGTCCATTGGAGCCCATTTTGGAGAACCGCAGCCTACTTTTAGAACCATGGATAAGCCCCAGCGCCCGCAGCTCCTACAGCCCAGCGGCGGCTATGAGAAGCTGGTGAGCTACCGGGTGGCCAAGCTGCTCTATGCTGTGACCGTGCGCTTCGTGGACCGCTACATCCCAGCGGGCAGCCGCACTGCCGATCAGATGGAACAGGCCGCGCGCAGTGGCGAGCGCAACATCGGTGAGGGCAGCAAGCTGAGCGCCACCACCAAGAAGCTGGAGATGAACCTGACCAATGTGGCACGGGCGAGCATCGATGAGCTGCGGAAGGACTACGAGGCATTCCTGGAGCAGCGGAAGCTGCCGCTGTGGGCACCGATGGACCCGCGCCGCAAGGAGCTGAGCAATGCGCGATGCAAGGATGCCGATGAGGTGGCGCGCTGGATCAAAGCCGTGTGGGAACGTGAGCAGGAGCAGCGCATGCAAGCCGTTGAAGGGCCGCGCACCGCACGCACGCCGCGCACCGTGAAGGACCGCGCCTATGCGGAGATCAGCGCGAACGTGGGACAGACACTATGCAAGATCGCGCTGCACCTGTTGGACAAACAGGTGGATAGCCAGGCGCGCGCCTTCGAGAAGGAGGGCGGGTTCAGCGAGCGGCTGTACAAGGTGAGGAAGGAGTTGCAGAACCATACGCGCCATGATCGACGAACTTGATGAAGATGCGAAGCAGAGGAACCCCACGCGCCATCTCATTGCAGGCCACGCTTGTGCTATGCACCATGGCCAGCGCTCAAGGCCCATGGAACGACCCCGGCCGATTCCATGAGCTATTCCGCTGCAAGGCTGAAGGCAAGGGGAAGGCAGCATACCTCACCGTGGAGCCGGACAGCAACCAAGCAGACCCTACCCTGCGGGAACGCTGCGCAGCGCTTTACTACGCGCTTGATTATCTCTACAACAATTACTTGAGGCTCTACCGGCACCAACAGGAGATTCTCGCCCTGCGCAAAGACAAGAAAGCCATGCGCCAGCTGTTCGCGGAGCGCATGGCCGAGGACACCGCCTTCCAGCGGCTCTACCTGCGCGCCGTGAACCGCGAGATGGTGGCGCCGCTGCCCATCGATTCAGCCTTGCGCATCGCAGCGCACTTCTACTATGTGCATATGATGGATGGCCAGCCTACGGTGCATATCTGCGTCGGCATTAACAAGGTGAAGGGGCTGAGCACAGCGGAGGCGCACCCCTATCATGCGGCGTTTTGTTACATGGCCATTCGGATGCTGAAGGATGCCAGGGAGCCTTACGCCCAAGTGCGCGGGGATTTCGCCGAGGAAGTGAAGGCCGGTGTGAGCGCTGAGCGATTGGCGGAGATCGAGCAGGAGGTATACAAGCGCATTGGCGCATTGCCGATGATGCGTCAATTGCTGATCGACAATTACGCACGCAAGGCGAAGCACTTAAACTTCGAGCTCATCTACTGAGCGCTACTCCACCACCACCCGCACCGCCTCTCTCCCCTCCACGCGCAGCAAGTAAAGCCCCGGCACGAGGCCGCTCACATCCATCGCATTGCGTCCGGGCCTCAGCTGCATGGTGCCCACGCGCTGGCCGGCGCTGTTGATCAATTCGCCACGCACTGTTGTGCTGCGGCTGCATTCCACATGAAGCAACTCGCTTGCGGGGTTGGGCCATACCTGCAACCCATCCAGCGATGACTTCTCCGCGACCTCGGTGGAGAGCCCACTGATGCGCCCGAAGACCGCGGCCTGTGCGCCCCCGCTGTTCGCGGTGTGCGGGCCGAAGGTGAACTCGCCCGTGGTATGCGCCACGAAATGAAGGGCACCCGGCTCGGCTTCCGCAGTCAGGGCTTGCGCGGTGACGAACCAATTGGCCGGGTCGCTGTTGGCCGCCCACTGTGGCGTGCCATTCGGGTCGAAGGCCACCACCGTGAGGCGACGCTGCGTGATGCCCGGGCCGCCGCTCACCACGCCGTTGCCCCAATCCACCGTGCCGCGGGCCACGCCAGGGAGGTACACGTTGTTGCTGGCATCCACGGCGATGCAAGCACCGGCCGCGCGCTCCAGGTCGCCCAGGATGACCCCTGTGGCCGGGTTGCTCTCGACGCCCCAGAGGAACTGGCCTGTGCTGTCAACCTTCACCAGGAAGAGATCGCTGCCCCAGTTGGCCCCGGTGAACGACAAGCCGTCCCAGCTATCCTGCGGCTGCATCAGGTTGCCGGCGACATAGGCATGGCCGTCGTTGGTGGCCGCGACCGAGGGGTTGTGGAAGGTGCCATCGGCAGCGAACTCCGCGAAGCCCGCCGTGCCATCGGGCTTGTAGCGCAGCACGAACATGTTGTAGCCCTCAGCGCTGCTCACCGGAAAACCCTGCCCGCCGAAGATGAGCGTACCGTTCTCGCACGACCCGCTAGCATACAGCCCGCCCCAGGGATCGAAGCTGATGGTGCCGAAGCGCCGGATGCCGTTGATGGGGCGCACTTCCACATCGTTGCCCTCCTCGTCCACGCGCACCACGCGGCCATCGAGGAAGTCCTGCATGATGTACCAGAGGTTGCCATCGGGATCCAAAGCGATGGAAGGCACGTCGTAGCCGTTGGGATGGCTCACGCTCAGGTTACGCGTCCACAGCGGCATGCCGGTGTTGAGGTTCCAGGCCATGAGGAAGAGGTTCTCCGTGAGGAAGCCGCCGATGCCGGGCAATTGCGAGCCGTCGCAGAACTCGAGTACATCGCCGGAGAACCGGCCGGTGAAGTAGGCGATGCCGGCTGGATGCACCACCGCATCGCCAACGGAGACCGAATCGGTGAGGAGGCAGGAGAGCCAAGTGGCGCCCGTAGCCGGGTCCAGCGCATCGAGCGCCACCAATCCATATGCAGTGCTGCCGTACACCATCGCGACATCCACCATGCGCATGGCCACCACATGCCCGGGTACGGCGGCCAGCTCATGCCGCGGCATGGCCGGGTTCATGGCATATGCGACCGGTGAGCCGCTGAGCCAAGCGACCTGCTGGGCGTGGATGATGATGCTCGCGCAGGTGGCGAGGCCGAGGAGAAGCTTCCGCATGTGCACGGTTCAGTAGGATCATGACGCGATCCATCCGCTCGGCGCTGCCTGGCTACTTCTCCCCATACCGCGGATCCGCCTTCCACGGCAGCTTCTCCATGCTGATCGTGCGTAGGGCGCAATGGCCGAATTCCTCGGCAGTCATCCGATCCGCATCTTCGTCAGGTCTCGCCTCCCATCGATGATGCGGACGATGTGGATGATATCAAGCCCTGGCTTATAGAAGATGTTGTAGTATCCGACCAGCAGCACGCGCACCCCATCATGACGGGTAGGTCTGCCGAGGTATGGATTGATGGTGATGAGCTTGATGGCCGCCTCCCACCGCGCATATAGCCTCCGGCTGTAGGCGGGGCTCCCGTTGCGCTCCAGCCAATACTTCAGGATGGATCTGCGATCGCGCAGGGCCGATGCGGCCCAGGCTACTTCGAGAGCCATTTCTCAATGGCCTTGTTCGCTTTCGCGGCGGGCACCACGCGGCCCTTCTTGATGTCATCGAGGCCTTTCTTGATCATACGCCGCTCCTGGGCATCCGTCTCGTACACGGCAATCTCCTGGCTGGCGGCCTTGAGCATGCGCTCTAATTGCCGAAGCAACAGCGTATCCTTCGTGAGCTTCACCCGCGCGATCACGCGCTTCTGCAATTCTGAAGTGGACATGAATCAAAGGTAAGCACTCACCTCTCCAAATCACCTGGGATGCGGTCTCGGCGGCACCCTTCGGCTCCGCCATGCTGCGCTCCACGCGCCATCTCGCAGGCGCTCACTTCTTCCC
>CAZJTB010000307.1:0-4061 GCA_964548485.1 uncultured Chryseobacterium sp.
CGCATGCGCACCAAACTGCCGCCCTGCGCCGTGATGCCCTTCCACATCACCTGCTGGCAGCTGGTCACGGAACTGCTCATGATGTCCAAGGTACGGCCCGGCAGCACCACGATCTGCGCGCCCGCCTCCATGAACACCTGGCAGTTCTGGAACAGCACGTCATCGTCCACCGTGAACAGGCCCATGATGGTGATCGTTGTGCCGCTGAATGCGGTGCCCACCACGCTGGCCAAGGAGCTGTCGGGGATGATGTGCTCCGCCGCGCAGGCGCTCACCACATGCACCGTGTCCGAGGCGCTGAGCTCGGGGCCCGCAGTGGTGTCGGTATCGAGCGTGGCGGTGTTGGTGAAGGTGCCGAAGGCGGTGAAGTAGCCGGTGATCATGAACTGGGCGCATTGCCCGTTGTTGAGCGTGAGGCTGGTGTCGGCGGTGCTCCACGGCATGGTGTCCACGCCGATCCAGAGGCTGGCGGCGGTGGCGGTGAAGGCCGGCGGCAGGGGGTCGCTGAGCACCACCGGCGTGGCAAACACGGTGTTGTTGCACACGGCGATGGTGAAGGTGACGGTGGAATCGGGCTGGGTTACCGTGGGTGTGGCGGTCTTGGTGAGGGTGTAATGGCCGCAAGGGTTCGTGGGGAGGTTCCCTGCGGAAGGGTTGCAATAGGCCCAACGCACAACGCTATCGGGCCAATGGTACACTGGCTTGCAGGGCGGGTAGGATTCGTAGGTGGTGTCCGTTACGTACACGTCTGAATAGTAGTCGGTAGGCAGCCCAGGAGGGATGCCCCAAGACCCGAAAGCAGTGCCATAAATGTCGTTCGCACCACCACCGCGCACGGCATCGGGCACATCCAATTGGAAGTTCACCACGGCGGTCAGATCCACACTGATCAGCTCAGTCCCGTACGGATTCCCTTGGGGGTTGATGCAGCGCTTGCGGCCCGTGTTCTTGAAGTAGCAATTGGTCGCCCTGATGTACCGGGCATCCAGTGCTAAGCCTGAGGGGTTGATTATTGGCCCCAAGGGGCCGCACCTACCTACAGCGCATGTGTCGCTGTACAAAGTGTCGTTACAGGAAGGGCAGACATCGCAGTAAGGAAAGTTCGTGTCCTGCAGGCTCCGGCCGACCATCCTGATCTTGCCGTAGCAATTGGTGTAGAAGCCGCAGTGGTCGAAAGTGACGCAGGCCGTTTGGCCCCAAGGCGCCACCAGATCCAGTTTGTGCGTGGTATTGCCTATGCATTGGGCGTTCCATTGCGCGGTATCCACGAACACATAGCACCACTGGTCATCCTCTTCGCGGAAATCGGTGCGGCGGAACACCAGGTTGTAGGTGATGTCGTATGGAATATTCTCCGCCTGCTCGAACAGATTGGCCACCCGCCCGTAGATCTGGCAATCGGTGAACTTCATGCCCCTGCTGTTGGCCCACAAGGCATTGGCATCCTGGCCGGCCTTGAACACGCAGTTGTTGAACCGGAAATCCTGCTGCCCCCAGCAGGGTCCGGAATCGGCATGCACGCCAGCGCCGCGGTTATGGAGGAACTGGCAATCGTCGAAGACGCCTTTGCGCACGCGCATGGGCCCGCCGCCGCCCTCGATATCCAGACCAGCGCCGGGGCTGCTGTGCATGCGCCCGGCCGCCGTGTAGCTGAGGTCGCAATCGATCAGGTGCAATCCGGCGCAAGCCGTCCACGAGATGCCCTGCCTTCCGTTCCACTCGAAGCGGCTGTGCTTGATGGTGTTGCTGAAGAGCACCGTTTGGTTCCAAGCCGGTACAAGGGAATCGGCGGGGTCGATGCTGAGGTCCAGGTGGGAGAACACGTCCGCGTAAACCTCATTGGTGTCCACACGGTAGTTCGCCATCAGCATGAGGCCATCGCGCCCGAAATGGTGCGCATGCACGTTGTCGATGAGCGTGCGGCTCGATTCCCAGATGATGATGCCGTCGTGCGCGGTCTGCATGCCGTCCCAGTACGCCTTGCCGCCGAGATTGGCCGCGTCGATGTTGCCATCCAGCTCCACGTCACGCATCGCGATGTTGTCGCAATGCCGGAACGTGAATAGGGTGCCCACTTCGGCATGCAGCAGACCTAGGTTAAGGTATTGCGGCAAATGCCATTTCTGCTCGCAGGTGATGCAGCCAGAAACGGTTACCGGCGTGGGGATCGTATCCTCCCCAACTATCGTCTGATCGATTAGAACCGTGTCCTGCGCCGCAACAGCGCTAGAGACGATTCCCGTCTGTGCATCCCGAACAAAGGTGCCATAGTAGAGGCAATCGCGGTAGCGCACGCGCGTGTTCCCGCTTCCCTGTATGGTGAAGTTGAAGCAGCTGTCGAGCTTGAAGCCTTCCTGCCAAGCCACCAGGGAGCCGCATTGGGGCGAAACAGCATTCGGGTAGCCATGAACCCTCCAGCCATCCGCTGCGGGCGGGTCATTCCCATTGCGCAGCTGCTGAGCGCCCATGATGTACTCACCATCGTCGAGGATCAACGTGCCGTAGCCGTGGCGTTCCTGGAAGAAGGCGGCGGCATCGCGGAAGGCCTGGTGGTCGTTGATGCTGTCGTTCGGGTATCCGCCCCCCCGCCCGGCGTGGCGAAGTCGGAGAGGTGCTTGGTGACCATGGTTTGGCCAAGCGCTGGCGTGCTGATGGCCAGCAGAAGCAAGAAGGCCCATGCGGTTCGTGCCATGATCAGGGGTTATGGAGATTCTCGCGGGCCAATCAAACCTAAGCAGCGGCTTGCGCTTTCCCAAACCGGATGGGCCGAGGGTCTGCGGGATTGGTCTCAATCCCCGGCCTAGGAAGCTTATTCAGCCATCCAGCAACCGCAGGTGCAGCGGTTGGAGCCACGGCGCTGGTGGGTTGAATCCGCTAGCGGAGTTGTTCGCTGTAGAACTTTCGTGCCTTGCTTTGGCTCCGTCCTTAGCCTCTGTTCAGCATGCGCGCCGTTCTGCTTCCCTTGGCCTGGCTCTATGGTGCCGTGCTTCGCATGCGACACGCGCTCTACGACTTCGGGCTGCTGCGCTCCGTGCGGCCCGCCGTGCCCACCATCGCCATTGGCAACCTGGCCTTGGGCGGCACGGGAAAGACCCCCATGCTGGAGCTGGTGCTGCGCACGCTGGAGGGCGCTGCGCCGGTGGCCACGCTGAGCCGGGGCTTTGGGCGCAAGGGCACTGACATCCACGAAGTGCAGTCCAGCGATTCCGCGGAGCGCAGCGGCGATGAGCCCGTGCAAGTGAAGCGCAAGTTTCCCGAGGCACGCGTGTTCGTAGGTGCCGACAGGGTGGGGGCCATTGAGCGCATCCAACGCGCCGTGCCCGATGTGAAGGCCGTGGTGCTCGATGATGCTCTGCAGCACCGCCGCTTGGATGCAGGCCTCAAGATCCTGCTTACCACTTCGCAACAGCCCTGGTTCACCGATGCGCTGCTGCCCGCCGGTCGCCTGCGCGACCTTACTTCGCGCCGGAAGGCCGCGCAGGTCGTGGTAGTGACGAAGTGCCCGGCAGTGCCTTCGGCCGAAGGGCAACGGCAATGGCGCGAGCGGCTGCGGCTGCGCAAGGGGCAGAAGCTGTTCTTCGCGGGGATTGAATACGAGGAGCCCCTGTTGGCAGTTGGAAGTGGCCAGCGGGCAGGAGACAGTGGGCAGGAGCAGGAGGCAGGGGCAGTAAGCAAGGCCTCTGCTCATGGCCCAGGCCCGTTGCCACCTGCCCCTGCCTCCTGCCTCCTCTTCACCGGCATCGCCGATCCGCAGCCCCTGCTCGACCATCTGCGGAAGACCACCACCGTGGAGCACATCGCTTTCCCCGACCATCACGCCTTCACGCGCGCAGACCTGGAACGCATCGCGCAGCGCTACGCTACTTTCGCGCCCGGCCCGAAAACGCTGGTCACCACGGAGAAGGACGCCGCCCGGCTGGGTTCACTGAAAGGCACCCCGCTCGAAGGCCTTCCGCTGGCGACCATCGGCATGCGGGCCGTCATCTTGAATGAACCGGAACGATTCGCCGAACTCATCCGCCGCCATGTTGGACCGCAGTAAGCGTATTGCCGAGCACCTG
>CAZJTB010000308.1:0-4055 GCA_964548485.1 uncultured Chryseobacterium sp.
ATCCATGCGCGCATTGGCGGGGTGGTGGGGTGCGCAGCCGCGGCGATGCGTTCAGCGGGGGAAACGCCGTGGTCTTCGATGGAACGGACGAGTATGGCCTGAGCTTCGAGGCCTCGACGAACGAGCTGCCGCCGCACCGCGCCCTCTTCCTCGAAGTGGGCCTCCAGCGGCGCGAGGAACGGAGCCGCGATGCGCATCACCTGCTGGGCGTGACCGAGGTGCGCGCAGCGGATGGCTCAGTGGCCTATTATGAACCCTTCGCCTTCAACCCGATACCCGCGACGCCAGGCAGCTGGGAACAGATCGAATACCGGATACCCGTGCCGGCCCTGGAGGAAGGCGGCACGCTGAAGTTCTACTTCTGGGACAAGGAGCACCGATCCAAGGTGGTCATCGACGATGTGTTCATGCGCGTGAGCGCGGTGAATCGGTACTGAAGGCGCTTCGAAATCATGCTGAAGTACGCCGCGCCTTCGCGCTGTTGTTGCCCGCCTATGCGCTCCGCGCTTCGGCGGACGCAGTGGGCCCAGCAGGATTTGAACCTGCGACCAAGGGATTATGAGTCCCCTGCTCTGACCGCTGAGCTATAGGCCCGGTCTTCCACCGCGCGGCCTTGAAAACTGCCCGGCCATGCGATGGGCGCCAAAAGTACCCGCCCGGTTCTTTGCGCAGCATCGCTCATGGCCGTATTCAGAACGCCGCAAGCCCCACCAGGCCCTGCTTCCGCGAAACCCGCCGGGAACGGTGCGCCGAGGCGCAGGAGACGGCTCAGCAAGCGCAAGGTGGGGCTCGCCCTCGGCCTTCCGGCCTTGGCCGTGTGGCTCATCGCCTCAAGCGGCTCGGCCAATCCGGCACCAGCGGCCACTGCGCCCAAGGAAGAAGCCCCGCCGAAGCCGGCCATGACCTGCTCGGATTATCCCTTCAAGAACCACAGCCCGAAGCTGAATGCCAGGCTGCCGGCCTACAAGGCGCTCTCCCTTCAGGCCGGCGTGCGCCCGGTGAAGGATGATGAAGCGCTCAGTCGGGCCCTGGCCGCAGGGAAGCTGCAGCTCGTGAAGGTGGAAAGCAACGCGCACTACTTCGTGGCGCCCATGGACCACGGCTCGCCCTACCTCACGCCAAAGGCCGCAGCGGCGCTCGCCGCCATCGGGAAGGAATTCCATGAGCGCATCGCCGGCACCGGCGTGGCCGATGCCCGCATCCGCGTGACCAGCCTGTTCCGCACCAAGCAGGACCAGCGCAACCTGGGCCGCGGCAACGTGAACGCCACCCGCGACGAGCTGGCCCCGCACACCCACGGCACCAGCATGGACCTCTCCTACATGAAGTTCGTGGACCAGCAGGGCGAGCCGCTCGAGCTCAAGGCCTGCGAGCAGATCTTCCTGGCCGAGACGCTGGCGGAGGTGATCGCCGAGCATGGCGCGCGCGATAAGCGCATCTACGCCACCAAGGAGAAGCAGCAGGCCTGCTACCACATCAGCGTGTGCCGGTGAGCTTCCGCACCCTCATCCTCGACCTCGGCGGCGTGCTCATCGATGTGGACTACGGCGCCAGCGCCCGCCATTTCGCCGCGCTCGGATTCCCCGATTTCGGCGCCCTCTACTCCAAAGCGAAGCAGACCGACCTCTTCGACCGCTTCGAGACAGGCGACCTCTCTCCTGCCGGCTTCCGCGACGAGGTGCGCGCGCTGCTGCGTGCCGATATTGCCGATGCCGATATCGATGCCGGCTGGAACGCCATGCTCGGCACCATCCCGCCGGAGCGCATCGCCCTGGTGAACGAGCTCAGGCAACGCTACCAGTTGCTGCTGCTCAGCAACACCAACGCCATCCATGTGCCCGCCTTCGAGGCCATCATCGCCCGCGACCTGGGCATCAGCGACTTCAAAGGGCTCTTCCACGGGGCCTATTACAGCTGCGAGCTCGGCATGCGCAAGCCCCTTGCGGACATCTTCCAGCACGTGGTGGCGAAGCACGGCGCTGATCCCGCGCGCACGCTCTTCATCGACGACAGCATCCAGCACGTGATCGGCGCGCGCCAAGCAGGGCTCCAGGCCGAGCACTTGGAGCTGGAGCGGGAGGATGTGATCGGTATGGTGCGGAGGCTGGGGCTGCTATAAGCCCTTCCCGGCCCTTTCAACGTGATTGTGCGCCAAACCAAGCACGATGAGCAGAGCAATGAGGGCATATAGGGCGACAAGCGCCGCAATGGTCGCCTTGCGCCATACCGAAGTCTTCGTGCTTGTTCCACTCGGCGGAAGCCAGCCATAGAACGCTCGACCAGCTATCCGAGGGGCTTGGATGCCGTTCGCTTGGCAGTGCTTCTTGACTAACTGGTTCCCAATTAGCACGAGCGCCATGGCAGTCAAGAGTGGCCAAAGAGCCAACATGGGCTGCTCCTTCAAGGCCGCGTGTATCAACTTGACTAAGCGGTCCATGCTTCAGTCGTAATGGTAGCGGCAGGACAGGATACTGACCTTCCTATCCTCACGGCCGCCACTCACCACATACACGAGCCGATGCTCACCATCAATACGTCTGGACCAGCAACCTGCAAGCTGGTGTCGCAGCGGCTCCGGCTTGCCCAACCCCTTGAAAGGGTCGCGACGGATATCCGTGATCAGCTCTCGGATTCGATCAGCTTTTTCGAGATCAGCATCCAGCCAATGGCAGAAATCGTCCCAGCCATGCTGAGTGAACTCGATGCGCATCGCTCTCAAGAGCGCTTGTTGAACTCCTTCGGCTCCACTACTTCACCTCGATTCAACTGGGCCAGGGACTCCTCGAGCCGCTCGCGGTTCTTCTTCGAGGAAAGAAGATAGTTCGTCTCCACCAGCGCGTTGTATTCCTTCAGCGGAAGGATGACCACGGAGTCATTCTCATCAGCGCCGCGTGAGACCACAATCACCTCGAACGACTTGGTCACACGGTCGAGGTAGGTCTTCAACTTGTCGCGCAGGGTGGTGACCGGAATCGCTATCATGACGGTAATCTGTACGTGCAAACGTACGGATAAGCGACAGGGTTCCGACGGGCCTCTTCGCCGTGCAGCGGCTATCACACCCTCAGCTCTTCGCCTTTCGACGCTTCCCCATCGGCAACGACAGCGCCTCCGACACCCGCAACAGCAGCTCCGGCAGCCTGCGGTCGCCGGCAATGAGATCTTCGGGCACGAGGTAATAGTCCTTGCTGCCCGGGTAGGCCGGTGCCCGCTCGCAGCGCCCATAGAGCGCCGCGCTCTCGGGCAGGATCTTCACGAAGAGCTGGTCATCGCAGATGAAGGCCACCGGCTTGCCATCGGCGTAGAGGGCGAACTCACCGAACATCGCCTTCACGCTGAAGCGGTCCGCATGGCCCAGCTGGGCGAGGATGAAGGCCGCCGTCTCCTTCCGCGTGGCCATGGCTCAGGCGATCTCCTGGCAGAGCTCGACGAGCACGCCGCCCGCGCTCTTCGGATGCACGAAGCACACCAGCTTGTTGTCCGCGCCGCGCTTGGGCTCCTCATTCAGCAGGGTGAAGCCCTCGGCCTTCAGACGCGCCATCTCCGCGCGGATATCGGCCACCTCGAAGGCGATGTGGTGGATGCCCTCGCCCCGCTTCTCGATGGCCTTAGCGATGGGTCCATCGGGCCGGGTGCTTTCCAGCAGCTCGATCTTGTTGGGCCCGGTGCGGAAGAAGGAGGTGATGACGCCCTCGCTCTCCACCTCCTCACGCTTGTAGGGCGCTTGGCCCAGCAGCTTGGTGTAGAGCGCTTCCGCAGCGCCCAGGTCCTTCACGGCGATGCCGATGTGCTCGATGCGGATGAGGTGTTCCATGCGGCAAGGTTAGAAACGCGAAGCCCTCCGTTGCGGGAGGGCCTCGAAATTCCATGCTCAGGAAGGCTTAGCGCTTCAGGAAGCTCTCGCCCATCTTGTTGTCGTAGTTCAGGTAGTAGAGGTCCTTCTTCAGTCCGGCGATGTCGATCCGGCTGGCATAGCCACGCTTCACGATGTTGCCGTACTGGTCGTAGATCTCATAGAGGGTGTTGGTGCTGAACACGATCTCGTCCTTCGGCTT
>CAZJTB010000309.1:0-4048 GCA_964548485.1 uncultured Chryseobacterium sp.
TGGTGCTCCCGGATGAGGTGAGCCTGCTGCGCCCCATCGTGCTCATCGAGGACCATTCGAGCCTGGCCGTGGAGTGGCAATACCTGATCGAGGGGCAGGTGGTGGACGAGGCCGGCTTCGAGCATGAGTTCCGCGAGCCTGGGCAGTACATCATCACGCAGGTGGTGACCACCGAGCATGGCTGCACGGATGCCACCTCACGGCTGGCGATCGTGAGCGATCACCTGTTCCACGCGCCCACCGCCTTCACGCCTGATGATGATGGCCTTAACGATGAGTGGCGCCCGATCGTCGTGGGCGCGCGCGAGTACGAGCTGGTGATCTACGACCGCTGGGGCATCGAGCGCTTCCGCACCACCGACCCCGAGAAGGGCTGGAGCGGCGATGACCTGCCCACGAGCGTGTTCATTTACACGGCGCGCATCAAGGAATGGGGCGCGCGCTCCAAGGACTATGTAGGGCATTTCTCGCTGGTGCGCTGAGCGCTCAGTCGAGCATCATGTCCACATGCGGGATGCCATCAAGCAGGTAATCCTCTCCGATCCGCTGGAATCCAAGGCTCCTGTAGAAGGGCTCCAGATGCGATTGGGCGGCGAGCGCGCAGCGGCTGGTTCCATGCCATCGCGCAACCGACTCGAGCGCATGGCGCATCAGCGAGCGGCCGGTGCCATGCCCGCGGTGGTCGGCGTGCACGGCCACCCGGCCGATGTGCGGGGGCTCATCCCCGTGCGGCGGGATGATGCGCGCGCAGGCGACGAGCCGGCCCTCAGCGGTTTCGCCCAGCACATGCAGGCAGGCCGGGTCGATCCCGTCGATCTCGTGATAGATGCACTGCTGCTCCACCACGAAGATGTCCTCGCGCAGCTGAAGCAGGTCGTGCAGCTCCCGGGTGCGCAGTTCATCGAACGGCACGGTGCGGAATCGGATGCTCATGGGTCCACCTGCTTCAATTCACCAGTGCTCAGGTAGAGCAATGCGCCCTCCACGCGCGCATAGCCCATGGCCTGCAGCACGCGTAGATAGCCGCGCACCTGGTCGGCGTGCGCTTCGGACGGGCTGCCGGTCTTGTAGTCGAGCACCCGTGCGGTGCTGCCGCTGAGCAGCACGCGGTCCGGACGCAGCACGTGGCCGTTTGCCGCGATGATGGCCGACTCATTGCGCGTTTGCCACGTGCCGCCGAACCATGCAGCAATGTCCTCGCGGGCGAGGAGTGCCGCGAGCCGCTGCTCCAGTTCGCGCGCTTCCGTCGCATCCAGCAGGCCGCTCCCGAGTGCCGCTCGAATCGCATCGCCGAGGTCGGCCGAGGTGCGCATCCGGCCCAGCGCCAGGTGCGCCGCGTTGCCCAGGCGCGTGGCCCGGTCGGGATCGCTCGCATCCCACTCGGCCGGTGCATCGATCCGGATGGAAAGCTCTGGTGCGGCTCCACCGGATGCGCCTGCTGCGAGGTATTCCCCTTCTGCGGCAGAGCCCTGCTTCCAAGGCCCGGTGCGCTCGCCGTCGATCCAGGCCTGCGGGTCGCCGTGCTCAACCATCCATTCAAGGACGCCTTTGGTCGCGGCATCGGGCTTATAGGCGTGCGCAAGCGCGTAGAGGCGCTGCACCGGCCTGGTGAAGGCCACGTACAGCAGGTCCAGCCCATCGAGCAAGGCAAGGTCTTCCTCTTGCTGCAGCTCCGCGATGCCCGATTCACGGAGCAGCTTGCTGGACTTCACCAGCGCATGCGCTATGCCCGTCTCCTCCTTCACGCTCTCCAGCCACAATCGATCGTTCTGCCCATCGCCGCCCAGCTTGGTTGATGGCAGGATGACCACCGGGAATTCCAAGCCCTTCGCCTTGTGGATGGTCATGACCTGGATGGCATGCTGATCGGGAACCGGTGCCAGGCTGCGCTTGCTGCCCATGCGCTCCCAATGCTGCAGGAAGCCGGGCAGGCTGGGGCCATGCTGCAGGGCGAAGCTGTGCGCTTCGTCGAGTAGGGCCAGGGCACGCGCATCGGATGCGGGGTCGATGCGCAATCCGCGCAGCAATGCGCTGATGAGCGCGGTGAGGGTCGTGCGCACGCCGGAGATGCCGTGGTGGGACAACCAGCCACGCGCGATGGCGAGCGGGTCGGCCAACTCGGAACGATCCGCATAGGGGTCCACCGTGATTCGCTCCGTTGGGGAATCGAGCATGGCCATCCACTGCACGGCTTTGGCAGCGGCCGTGCGGTCGTCGCGCCAGAGCACATGCATCAGGGCGATGATGGATTCCACGACCGGGTCGCCCGTGAGCAGCAAGCCGTCAGGCGAGGACACGCGGTGCCCTTGCGCCGAGAGCGCGTCAGCGGCTTCGCGGCCTTGCTTGTTGCTGCGCACGAGCACGGCGATGTCCCCGGGGGCGAAGCCATCGGCCAGCGCCTCGGCCACGCTGTCGAGGATGAATCGGTGCCGTTGAGCTGCGGCATCGTCGCTGGTGAGTTCCTTCTCCATGCGCGCTAGATGCACCAGGCCATCCATGGGCTTGCGTGCCTGCTGCTCGTGGTCGTCGTAGATGGGGCGCAGCGCGGGAGGCAGGTAGTTCCGCAGCCTGGAGAAGAGCGCATTGTTGAACGCGATGATGTTCCTCGCCGACCGGTGGTTCTCGGTGAGCGGAGCGATGGGCCGATGGTGCTGCCGGAGCGCGGACTCGCGCTCCCGGTCCAATGCGCTGCCGGTGCTGCCGAACAGGCCCGGCAGCTCGAGGAAGAGCCTTGCCTCGCCATTGCGCCACCGGTAGATGGCCTGCTTGGCATCGCCTACCAGCAGCGCCGATCCTCCGGTGGCCAGGGCATTCTGCACCAGTGGAAGCAGCGTGGCCCATTGCAGCATGGAGGTGTCCTGGAACTCGTCGATGAGGTAGTGGCGGTAGCGCTCGCCCAAGCGCTCGAAGATGAAGGGCGCCGGTTCGTCGCGCACCAGGTCGGCCACGCGCCGGGTGAGGTCGCTGAAGAACACCACGCCATCGTCGCGCTTGCGCTGCTCCAGGCAATGGCCCAATTCGCGCAGGGCGAAGGCCGCGGGCAGCTCGCGCAGCACGGCGCTGCGCACGAAGTAGGCGCGCTGGCCATTGGCGAGCAGGTCCATGGCGCTGGTGATGGCCTTGCGGATCTCGGGTGCGATGCCCTCCAGGCGCGCCCGCGCCCCGGGGGCTATGCTGCCGCTGCTCCAGGTGTCGTTCTCCAGTGCCTTCAGCGCAAAGGTGTTGGGTTCGGTCCAGGCATGCCTGAATTCGGCCAGCTGCTCCAGGTAGCTATGGAAGCCGCGCGGACCTTGGTGCAGGTCCTTGGGCGTGAGGGCCTGGGCCTCGATGAGCGCGAGCGCTTCGGTGCCCAGCTGCCGCGCATGCGCGCGCAGCTCATCGTTGGCGCGCTTCATCCGGCTGATGGCCTCGAGCACCGCATCGGCATCGAGCTGTTCCATGCCGGCCAGCGGGCGGATGGACCGCTCCTTCGCCAGTTCGCCGCTGAGCTGGCGAAGGGGTTCGCCCGGGTCCCAATGGCGCGCGTCATCGAGGAGCTGCATGGCCGCTGCGGATAGCAGGCCGGTGAGGCCCGCGTCGCGCCCGGCCTGCGCCACCACATCGTCCACCGCGCGGTGGCGGTACCATTCCTCCTCGGTGGTGGTGCGCAGCTCATGGTCCAGGCGCAGGTCGCGCGCGAATGGCCTCACCACGCGGCGCGTGAACGCGTCGATGGTGCTGATGGCCGCTTCGCCCCAATGGTGCAGCATGTGCTCCAGCACCTGGGCAGCGCGCCCGGCGATGGCTTCCTCGCCAGCGCCGGCATCGCGCATCAGGTGTTCCATCACATCGCGCATGGCGGGGGTGCCGAGCTCGTGCAGCGCGAGCCGCTCGAGGTAGTCGATCACGCGGTCGCGCATCTCGCCGGCCGCCTTGTTGGTGAAGGTGAGGGCGAGCACGTGCCGGTAGGCATCGGGCCGGCCCTCCTTCAGGCAGAGGGCGATGTAGTGCTTGACCAGGGTGTGCGTCTTGCCCGACCCGGCGCTGCTGCGGAGCACCCTGAACATGC
>CAZJTB010000310.1:0-4042 GCA_964548485.1 uncultured Chryseobacterium sp.
CGGCTCCCATGCGCTTCGCCTTCGCCATGCTTCCGTTGCTCAGTGGGCTGCTGGCCCAGCGCGCCACCGCACAGGCCAACGGGGGCAATGGCGGCTTCGACAGCACCTATGTCATCGACCTCACGCACCAGATCACCGGCCGGCTTTACTTCAACAACAAGTTCAACGCGATTGACATCGACGACCGGAAGCTGGGCAGCCACCTGGAGTACCGGCCCAACACCAACATCAACTTCGGCGTGGGCGCCAGCTACCGGGCCCTAACGCTCAACATCGGCGTGGGCGTGCCCTCGCTCAACCGGCCCGACAGCCTGCGCGGCCGCACGCGCTACCTCGATGCGCAGGCCAACGTCTTCGGCCGGCGTTACGCCATCAACCTGTTCGCCCAGAGCTTCAGGGGCTATTACATCGATCAGCTCGCTTATCCTGGCTTCGCGGCCGACCCTGACTACAGCGCGGTGCTGGCCACCGAGCGCCTCAGGCCCGACATGCGCCAGTGGAACCTGGGCGCCACCGTGCTGAGCATCCGCAGCAGCAGCCAGTTCAGCTATCGCGCGGCCTTCAACCAGGATGCCTGGCAGCGCCGCAGCGCGGGTTCGTGGCTCGTGGGCGGCAATCTCGTGTACCAGGGCATGCGCGCCGACCGCTCGGCCGTGCCGGCAGCAATCGACAGCCTTTGGCGCGAGCCCTTGCGCTTCAGGCGCATCGAGCAGGTGGAGTTCGGGCCCATGGGCGGCTATGCCCACACCTTCGTGCTCCAGGAGCGCTTCTACCTGTCCCTCTCCGCGTGCGTGGGTCTGGGCGCGGTGCGAAGCGCATCGCTGGTGAGCAATGGCGAGGACTACGAGCGCCGCAGCCACTGGTCGCCGAACTACCGCACGCAGGGCAGGCTCGCGTTCGGATACAACAGCCTGAAGAGCGGGGTGGGGCTCTCCTATACCAATGAGCAGAGCCAGACGGCCCTGGCCCGCGACGCCATCTACGGCTGGAGCGTGGGCAACTTCAGGCTCTTCTATGTGCTGCGGCTCGAGAAGCGCATCAAGCCGGTGGACGACCTGATGCGGCGGCTCGGCCGGGGCTAGCGCCTGAGCGCCTCAGGGATCCGGCACACCGGCGGCATC
This sequence comes from uncultured Chryseobacterium sp., assembly GCA_964548485.1. GTDB lineage: Bacteria > Bacteroidota > Bacteroidia > Flavobacteriales_F > PHOS-HE28 > PHOS-HE28. The sequence goes on from CAZJTB010000310.1 coordinate 1,122, forward strand.
GACATCTTGTGCGCATTGGCGGCCTTGCGCCGGTCGAAGATCGCGAGCACCTCGCGCTGCCGGGGCGTGAGGCCGAGCGCTTCCGGGTCCAGTCCTTGCTCGCGCAGCGCCATGGCCCATTCGAGCTCCGGATAGCTCGCGCCGATCTGGTCCTCGTCGCTGCGGTCGTCGCCCCAAAGGCCATCGGTGGGCTTGGCCTGCAGGATGGAGTCGATGACGCCCAGCTCGCGCGCCACGGCATACAACTCGGTCTTGGTCAGGTCGGCGATCGGTGAGAGGTCCACGCCGCCATCGCCGTACTTGGTGAAGAAGCCGATGCCGAAGTCCTCCACCTTGTTGCCGGTGCCGGCCACCACGTAGCGCAGCAGCCCGGCGAAGTAGTAGAGCGCGGTCATGCGCAGCCGTGCGCGGGTATTGGCGAGGGCGAGTTCCATGGTTGCCTGGTCTTCCACCGCTGGCAGCGCACCCACCAGGCCGTCGAAGACCGCGGTGAGCGTCACCACCTCCATGCGCACGTTCGGGTGCCGTTCGCGCAGCCAGGCGATGTGGTCCTGCGCGCGCTCCACCTGGCTATGGGCCTGGTGGATGGGCATCTCCACGCAGAGCGTGGGCAGGCCGGTGCGCGCGCAGAGGGCGCTGGTGACGGCGCTGTCGATGCCCCCGCTGATGCCGATGACGAAGCCCTGCTGGCCGCTGCGCTCGCAATAGGAGCGGAGCCATTCCGTGATGTGGTTGATGACCGCTGTGACCTGCATGCGTCTGTTGTCCGGCGCCTTGGCGATGGCGCGGGCTGCAAAGGAAAGCCCTTCCGGTGCGGCCGGAAGGGCTTTCGACGGATCCGGATGGATCGCTCAGAAGAACACCCCGAGGCTCAGCTCCACGTAGTGCGCCTTCGCCTTTGCCCCATCGATGTCGAGGATGTTGGTGAAGCCGTTGTTGTAGGTGATGCCGAACATCATGGCCGTATTGCCGCTGAAGTTGTACTCCGCGCCAGCGCCCACGATCAGTGAGGCCTTGTAGAGTGCGATGTCGTCCTGGATGCTCTCGCCCTCAAGCTTCTCGAAGTCGATCACGTAGGCGCCGGACTGGTCGAACTTCGGCTGCACGACGTCGGCCTTGGCCTGCACGTTGAAGGCATTGCCCGCGCCCACCACGGCGAAGTAGCGCATGTAGCCGATCTCGTTGGTCATGAGCTTCACGGTGAGGGGAAGCTCCACGTACTGCAGGCCCACGGAGGTCTCCAGCTCGCGCGTCTTCATGGGGCCGTTGATGGCATCCTGGTACTTGAACTCCTCCTTCCACTTGCCCCGCATGTTGTTCAGGTTGAGGCCGGTGGCGAAGCGGTAATTGCCCGTGTTGCCGATGGGCAGCTCCAGCATCAGGCCGAAGGTGTAGCCCAGGCCTGCGCCGTTGCTCTTCAGGGTCTTGGTCTCCGGTTGCACGAAGGAGAGGTTGGGGCTCAGCTTCAAGCCGAAGCGCACGCCATCGTCTTGCGCAAGGAGCAGGGCAGGGGAGAGCAGCAGGGCCGCGAGTAGGGCGAGGGACTTGTTCATAGGTTTGACCGCTTGTTTTTCGGACGCCAAAGTAACGTGCCGTCACCGCGCCCTGCGAACACCGTGCTGATCGCGGGCTGCTTCACCCTGGTGGCCTGCGGCGGGGATGCGCCGGCGGAGCTCCCAACAGGAGCGGAGCCGGCGCGCATCACCATCGAGCGGCTCGACCGGGAGCTCTTCCATGCGCCCTCCGACAGCATGGCTGCCGTGAGCCTGCGGGCCTATGCGCGCCATGGCGAGTTCTACCGCATCTACATTGAGGACATCCTCCAGGGCGCGCCCATCGGCGACCCGAGGCTGCCGCTGGTGCTGCACCGCTTCGTGCTCGACCCCGATTGGAGCGAGGCCCAGCGCGCCGTGGACCGCGTGCTGGGTGATCTGGAGCCGCAGCGCATGCTCTTCGAGAAGGCCTTCACGCGGCTCAAGCACCACTTCCCCGATAGCCTCACGCCCCGCATCGTGGCCTTCAACGCGGGCTACAACTACGGCATCTTCCCCACCGACAGCGTGCTCGGTTTCGGCGTGGAGTGGTTCATCGGCAAGGACCATCCCGTGGTGGGCTACCTCGCCCCCGAGGCCTTCCCCCAATACGTGAAGGCCCGCATGGTGCCGGAGATGCTCGTGCCCAGCGCGGTGAAGGGCTGGCTCCTGGTGCATTACACCCGCGACATCGCAGGCGAGGACCTGCTGGCCAATCTGGTGGAGACCGGCAAGGTGATGGCCCTGCTCGATGCCCTGCTGCCCGAGGTGGATGCGCACCTGAAGCTCGCCTTCAGCCCGGAGCAGCTGGCCTGGTGCGAGGCCAATGAGTACGAGATCTGGAAGAAGCTCGTGGCCGGCGACCAGCTCTTCAGCAAGAAGCCCGACGACATTGGCCGGTGGATGAATGATGGCCCCTTCACCAACGGCCTGCCGCGCGAGAGCCCGGGCCATATCGGCGAATGGATCGGCCTGCGCATGGTGCAGTCCTATCGAAAGGCCAACCCCAAGCTCACCTTCGCCCAGCTCTTCGCCCTCAACGACGACAACGCCGTGCTGCGCGCCTACAAGCCGCGCTAACAGGTTCCGTATCCAGCACCCCTCAATCCGCCTATCATACCACCCACCACCTGCATTCGCATCAACCCTCAACCTTCCCCCGCACCAACCATGAAGACCTCCGCCATCAATATCCAGGTTCAGCTCGACGCCAACCAGGTGCCCGAACGCATCGATTGGGAGGCCGAGGATGGCGGCGCGAAGAGCGTGAGCAAGGCCATGCTGCTATCGATGTGGGACGCACAGGAGCGCAACACGCTGCGCATCGATCTGTGGACGAAGGAGATGACCGTGGAGGAGATGAAGGCCTTCTTCCACCAGAACATCCTT
>CAZJTB010000311.1:0-4032 GCA_964548485.1 uncultured Chryseobacterium sp.
AGCTGGGTGATGAGCAGCTCGAAGTTGGCCGTCTGCTCTACGCTCACCATGTCCTCCCGGTAATCGAATCGGCACCGGAGGTCTACTGGCGCGCGGAGCTTGGTGAGGACCCGGTTGGCGAAGCGCGCCCAAGCGGGCACCTTCCAGCGGTCGAGCCCAGGCAAACCGGCAATGCCGGGATCAACGGGGTTGTAGCTCATCCTTCAAGGGCATGTGCGGCAAAGAACCGCGGTGCAAGTCCCTTCCTGCACCCTTTCGCTCACCCTTTATCAACCACGCGCGGCACCTTGAAGTAGTCACTGTCCTTCACGGGCGCGTTCATGAGCGCCTCCTTCTTGGTGATGCTGGCCTCGGCCACGTCATCGCGCAGCACATCGGCCTCGTCGGTCATGAAGATCAGGGGCTCCACGCCAGCGGTGTCCACCTCGTTGAGCTTCTCCACGAAGGTGAGCACCTTCTCCATGTCGGCGAGGATGGCCTTGCGCGCGGCGGGGTCGCTGTAATCGAGCCGCGCCAGCTCGGCGATGCGGTCCAGGGTGGCCTCGTCGATCTTCATGCTTTTGAAGGTTGGGGGTTGAATGCTGGGGGTTGAATGAAGATCACGGTTGAGGGTTGCAGAAGCTTCAGGATGCGGGGTGAGCTGATTCCTGCGCCAGTGCATTTCAACCCTCAACCCTTGCCAACCTTCAACCCTCAACCAGCGGCCCTTCAATCACCTCATACACCCTGCGGCGCAAACTTACCACGTCGGCATCGCTCAGGCCCGCGGTGGGGATGGGGTCGTGGATCACGACGCGGGCGATTCCTGGCCGTGCGCGGGCAAGGAGCTCCAAAGGCTCACCGAACAGCCGCCAGTGATCCACGAAGGTGATGGGCACGATGGGCACCTGTTTCTCGATGGCCAGCTTGAAGGCGCCGTCCTTGAAGGGCTTCATGCGCGGGGCGTAGGCCGGTATAGTGCCCTCGGGGAATATGGCGATGCTGGTGCCGCGATCGATGGCTTGCGCTGCCTTACGGAAGGCTCTTGCCGCCTCGCCGCGGTCGTTGCGGTTCACCGCGATGTTCATGCCCTTGAAGAACATGTTGAAGAGCGGCCACTTCAGCAGCTCGTACTTGCCGATGAACAGGAAGTAGCGCGGCACCACATTGTACATCTGGATGATGTCGATGTAGCTGCTGTGGTTGCAGCAGATCACGTACGGCGGCTCCGGCAAGGCCGCGCGCCTCACGATGCGCGGCGGCACACCGCTGGCATAGGCCAGGTACCGCGCCCAGACGCGCTTGAGCCGGAATGCCTTGAAGTATCGCTGCGGGGTGTAGAGCAGCACCCGGAACGGGATGTAGAGCACCACCAGCGAACTGAAGAAGATGAAGCCGAACCACAGCTTGTAGAGCCAGCGCGTGGGCAGGAAGAGCCAACGCGCCAGCGGGCTGCGCCGGCTCTCGCCGTCGCGCACACGCCCATGCCCGGTGCCTGCCGCATCGCTCATTCCAAGGGCGGCGAAGGTAGAAGCCCGGCCCACCGGTACTTTCGCCGCCGTCGCGTGAACGCGGCCCCATCCCGCTTCCCGGATGGGCTCAAGGCCCGGAAAGCCAACGCCCCATGCCCCGCATCCTCACCGGCATCCAGAGCACCGGCACGCCGCACCTCGGCAACGTGCTGGGCGCCATCAGGCCCGCCATCGCCACCAGCCAGCTGCCCGGCAACGACAGCTTCCTCTTCATCGCCGACCTGCACTCGCTCACGCAGATCAAGGACGCGGCCCTGCTGCGCGGCAACACCTACAGCGTGGCGGCGGCCTGGATGGCCAGCGGCATCGACACCCAGCGCACGGTGTTCTACCGCCAGAGCGATGTGCCCGAAGTGACCGAGCTCACCTGGTACCTCAGCTGCTTCTTCCCCTACTCGCGGCTCGCGCTCGCGCACAGCTTCAAGGACAAGGCCGACCGCCTGGAGGACGTGAATGGCGGGCTCTTCCTCTACCCCATGCTCATGGCCGCCGACATCCTGCTCTACGATGCCGAGGTGGTGCCCGTGGGCAAGGACCAGAAGCAGCATCTGGAGTTCACGCGCGATGTGGCCGAGCGCTTCAACCACCAGATGGGCGAGACCTTCGTGCTGCCCGATGCGCGCATCGATGAGCAGGTGATGCTGGTACCCGGCACCGATGGCGAGAAGATGAGCAAGAGCCGCAACAACCTGGTCCGCCTCTTCGCGCCGGAGAAGGAGCTGAAGCAGGATGTGATGGGCATCGTCACCGACAGCGCGCCGCTCGAAGCGCCGAAGGACCCCGAGACGAATAATGTGTACAAGCTCTTCAAGCTCGTGGCGCCCGCCGATGCGGTGGGCGCGATGGCGGAGAAGTTCCGCGCCGGCGGCTACGGCTACGGCCACGCGAAGAAGGAACTGCTGGCCGCATTGCTCGATGGATACCGCACCGAGCGCGAAACCTACGCTCGTCTCATGGACGACAAGGCCGAGCTGGATGCGCGGCTGAAGGAGGGCGCGGACAAGGCGCGGGCCGTGGCGAGCGGCGTGCTGAAGCGGGTAAGGGATAAGCTGGGCTACTAGGGCGCAAGGCCTTGGGTGGCATCCCTGCAGATTTGCATTTTCATTACATATTTGCAGGGTAGATGCCAACGGCGATGATCCAGAGATCCATTCAGGAAGCGGTGGCCAAGAGCCTCCGCGCGCATCCGGCGGTGGTGATCCTTGGATCGCGGCAGGTGGGCAAGACCACTTTGGCCAAGCAGCTTGCTGCAGCGCACAAATCGCCCTCGCTCTACCTCGACCTCGAATCGCCGCGCGACCTCGCCCGCCTCTCCGATGCAGAGACATTCCTCGACGAGCAGCGCGGCAAGCTGGTGATCATCGATGAAGCCCAGCGCATGCCCGGGCTTTTCCCCATCCTGCGCTCACTGATCGACCGGCACCGCAAGCCTGGCCGATTCCTCCTGCTCGGCTCCTCATCGCCCGGGGTGATGCAGGGTGCCGCCGAATCGCTTGCCGGTCGGGTGGCTTACCATGACCTGATGCCCTTGGACATCGCCGAGGTGGGCATCGACCACGTGAACAAGCTCTGGCTGCGCGGCGGTTACCCGGAAGTATTCCTCTCGCGCAGCAATGCGCTGGCCTTCGAGCGATCGACGCAATTCGTGCGCGCTTGCCTGGAACGCGACCTGCCTCAGCTTGGCCTTGGCGCCGACCCTCGCATCACCACGCGCCTGCTGAGCATGGTGGCCTCTGTCCATGGGCAGCCCCTCAATGCAAGCGCACTGGCGAAGAGCATTGCTGTGACCACCCATACCGTGCAGCGGTACCTGACCTTCTTTGAGCAAGCCTACCTGATCGCCCTGGTGCCGAGCCATCAGATGACCCTACGCAAGCGCCTCGTGAAAGCGCCGAAAGCCTTCATCCGGGACAGCGGCATTCTGCACACGCTCTCGGGCATCACCAGCATGGACGACCTCATGGGGCAGGCAATCAAGGGCCACTCGTGGGAAGGCTTCATCCAGCAGCAGGTGCGCGCGCGTTACGGGCATCGCGCAGAGCTCCGCTACTTCCGCACGCAGGACGGATCGGAAGTGGATTTGGTGCTCGCACGGGGCGAGAAGGTCCTGGCCGCGCTGGAGACCAAGTCATCCAACGCGCCTGCGCTGAGCAAGGGCAATCGATTGGCTTTCGAGGCGCTGCAGGCGCCCACGAAGCTCGTGGTAACGCCTGCCGCTGAGGATTATCCGATGGGCGATGGCATCACCGCATGCTCACTGCGGACCATGTTCAAGCACCTGGATAAGGTTGTGTCCGCTGGTTAAGTCCCTGTGATGGTTGCCGCAACGAGCGCGACACCTACGCCCGCCTGATGAACGACAAAGCCGAGCTGGATGCGCGGCTGAAGGAAGGCGCGGACAAGGCGCGCAACGTGGCGAGCGGAGTGCTGAAGCGTGTGCGGGAGAAGTTGGGCTATTGAGCTCAGCCCACCGTCACCGGCACCAGCGTCATCGTATCGTTCCCGAAGATGTCGATCACCT
>CAZJTB010000312.1:0-4023 GCA_964548485.1 uncultured Chryseobacterium sp.
CGCGACCGAGCACCACGGTGCGCGCGGGCTCCACGGCAAGGAGCGAATCGAGCCTGGCTTGTGGCCAACCGGCGATGTTCACTTCGCGGAGCGCCTCATGGGGCACCTTCCAGAGACGGCGGTAGAAATCGATCATGTGCGCCGGCGCATCGAAAAGCACGAGCACCTGATCGCGGCTTTCGGCCGCCGTGGCTTCGAGCCCGGCACGCAGCATGGCTTCGTACTTCGAGTGGTAAGCCACCGTGTAATGCTTGCGCTCCTGCACCAGCGAATGCACCGCCACCCAGGCCAGCAGCACGCAGGCCATCAGGACCAGCCTACGCGAGAGATGCATGAGGCCCTGCAGCGCGAACAGCACCAGGTAGGGGAAGCTGAAGAGCAGCATGGAGTACTGCAGCACCGGTGCGCGCCAGACCGAGTACGCATAGCCCACGATCAGCGGCAGCGTGCCCCAGGCCAGCAGCATCCAGCGCGCCTGCACCACCGCGCCGCCTTTCGTCGCCGAGAACCAGATTGATAGGCCAAGTGCCATCAACAGCACCATGGCCAACGATTCTGACCAATGGGCGATGTACGCGGCATAGTCGGCCAGCCAGCCCTCGCCGGGCGGCTGCAGCCAACCCTGCAAGCCGCCTTGCCCCAGCTGGTGAAGGGTGATGGGCAGCATGGGCAGGTACAACAGGATGCAGACCGCGCAGAGGAGCAGGTACTCCTTCCGCCGGGCGGAGGAGGCCAGCAGCAATCCGGTTACGGCCATGACCGCCGCCAGCATGAGGCTGAAATGATGCGTGGCAGCGCTGAGCACCGCCGCGATGCCCATGCCGATGAGCGCGCGCGGCCTGCCGAAGGCGAGCCAGCGCGTGAGCTGGTCGGCCAGCAGCGCGGTGGTGAAGAGCCCGGCCGCGTAAGGACGCGCAAGCTGACCGTAGAACACGCTGTACTGGAGGGTGGCCATGAGCGTGGCCAGCATCAGAGCGGCACCCATGCCGGTCCACGCCGCAGCGAACCGGTACAGCAGCGCGATGGAGGCCAGGCTCATGAGGATGAAGGGCAGCTTCACATCCGCCTCCTCCATCGAGAAGACCCGGGTCCAGAGCCACTCGAAGGCCTGCACGCCGGGCGGGTGCGTATCCAGCTCCATCACACCGGTGCGTATGGTCTCCCACAGGCTCGGATAGATGCGCACGAGGGCGCTGAGCTCATCATGCGTGTAGGGCAGGTGGGGAAGGTCCCAGAAGCGCAATATGGCGGCCAGGGCCAGGATCGCGAGCAATGCGCGCCGCTCCCAAGGCTCACCGGGGATGAGCGCGTGGCCGTGCCGTGCGATGTGCGCGCGCCAGTCCATCAGCCTTCGCGCTCCAATTCGCGCTTCATGTCCTTCGCCTTGATGCTCTCGCGCTTGTCGAAAGCCTTCTTGCCCTTGGCCAGGGCGATCTCCAGCTTGGCGTAGCCGCTGTCGGCGATGAAGAGCCTCACGGGCACGATGGTCATGCCCGCATCCTTCAGCTTGCGGCGGAGCTTGTTGAGCTCCGATGCATGCAGGAGCAGCTTGCGGTCGCGCTTGGGCTCGTGCACGAAATGCGGGTTGCTGCCATACGGATTGATCTGCATGTTTCGCACCACGAGATCAGGTCCGGCGAAGGCGCAGAACGCCTCATTGATGCTGGCCCCGCCCGCCCGGATGCTCTTGATCTCGCTGCCCATGAGCACGATGCCGCATTCATAAGCATCGAGCAGGTGGTACTCGAAGCCCGCCTTGCGGTTCTTGACCTCGATGGTGGGGGCGGCCATGGCGCGCGAAGCTAGAAGCAGTCCCGAATGGGGCTTTCCCTCGGTTGCGCCGAGGATGCACCTGGGCACGGGAGGGCAGGAGGGTGCGTGCGGTAGGCGAAGGCTGCCGATCGTCACGGCACCGGCGTTAGGTTTGGTCGAGATTCGGACCATCAATCCCAGCACGATGCCAACCAAGAAGCCAGCACAAGCGCGGGCAGCCAAGCCAGGCAAGCAGCACCGGGGCCAGCCGGAAGGGCTGTCGAAGACGCACGACCGGACAGGCTCGCAGCCCGAACGTGAGCGCCATCTCTACCCCAGCAGCACCATTCCGAAGGCGGGCAGCGCGCGCAGCAATAAGAAGCCGAAGAAGGGACGGTAAGCCGGGGCTGCCAAACCTGCTCGTTTCGCATGGCCAGCTCCTCTGCATGGCGTGGCCATCGCCAATAGACTGCGGTCGGAGATAACGCAGGTTGTTGCCATGCACCGGGCTGCTCAAGGTTGCCGCTTCAAGGAGCCGGGCATGCCTTTTCGCAGTCCATTGGTGCATTTGTGCCATGACTCGAACCAAAGCGGACCATGCGAGGCCATCCGATGGTCGCCCAAGGCGATTTCTTCACGTACGAAGCACCACCGCGACTATCACTCCCTCAGCATACCCACCACCTTCTCCACCACATCCTCCACGCTCGGTTTGCTGAAGTAGTCGCCATCGCTGCCGTAGGCGGGGCGGTGGGCCTTGGCAGTGAGGGTTGATGGCGTGGCATCCAGGTATTGGTAGCCGCCCTGCACTTCCAGGATCAGCTGCAGGATGTAGGCACTTGCGCCGCCGGGCACGTCCTCGTCCACCACCAGCAGTCGGTTGGTCTTCTGCAGGCTCTCCACGCAGCGGTGCGCGCGGTCGAAGGGTAGAAGGGTGCGCGCATCGATCAGATCCACACTGATGCCGAGCGCTTCCAGTTGCTCGCAGGCCTTCGCGCACAAATTGAAAGTGCTGCCGTAGCTCACCAGCGTGAGGTCGGTGCCTTCGCGCACCACTTCCACCTGACCGATGGGCACGGTGAATGCGCCGAGGTTGCTGGGCAGGCGCTCCTTGCTGCGGTAGCCGTTGAGGCATTCGATCACCAGCGCGGGATCATCGCTCTGCAGCAGCGTGTTGTACATGCCGGCGGCCTGCTGCATGTTGCGCGGCACGCATACCACCACGCCGCGCACACTGTTCACGATCATGCCCATGGGGCTGCCGCTGTGCCACACGCCTTCCAAACGGTGGCCGCGCGTGCGCACGATCAGCGGGCATTTCTGGCCGCCTTTGGTGCGCCAGAGCACGGTGGCGAGGTCGTCGCTCATGCCTTGCAGGCAGTAGAGCAGGTAATCGAGGTATTGGATCTCGGCCACGGGGCGCAGGCCGCGCAGCGCCATGCCGATGCCTTGCCCCAGGATGGTGGCCTCGCGGATGCCGGTATCGCTCACGCGCAGCTCGCCGAACTGGGCCTGCATGCCTTCCATGCCCTGGTTCACGTCGCCGATCTTGCCGGTGTCCTCGCCGAAGGTGAGCAGCAGCGGCTCGCGCTCGAAGAGGGCCTTGAAGTTGTCGCGGATGATGATGCGGCCGTCCACCAGTTCATCTGTGGCGTACTCCACCGGCACCTCGGGCACGTTGAGGCAGCTCTTCGCGCTCTGCGAGTAGAGGTGCGATCCGTAGCGGCCGGCGTTCAAGGCCAGCGCATCATTCACCCACGCTTGCAGCGCGGGCGCATGGCCTCCGCTCGCCAGGAGCGCGCGGCGTGCCGCGCTCATCACCTCCTTGCGACCGGGGTTCATCTCGGCCTTCAACTCTGCAGCGATGCCGGCATCGATGGGCTCGATCATCGCCAGGACCTCTTCGCGCTCCGCCTTGATCTCATCCTGGAACGCCTTCCACGCGGCCTTCTGCGCAGCACGGGCATCGGCCTTGGCCTTGGCCTCCAGCTCGTCCAGTTCCTGCGCGCCGGCGATGAGCTCGCCGCCGGGACGCGCGTTCAGGATCCATTCGCGGAACTTGACGATGCAATCGAATTCCTTGTACCACTCGAGGAGCTCCTTGCTCTTGTAGCGCTCGTGGCTGCCGCTGGTGCTGTGGCCCTGCGGCTGCGTCACCTCTTCCACATGGATCAGCACCGGCACGTGCTCGGCGCGGCACAGGGCGATCGCGGTCTCGTACGTGCGGTTCAGCGACACGTAGTCCCAGCCCTTGGTCTTGAAGATCTCGAT
>CAZJTB010000313.1:0-2978 GCA_964548485.1 uncultured Chryseobacterium sp.
GAGGCTTAAGAGCTGCTGGTTGAACTCGAGGGTTGACATGGGGTTTTGTTTAATGTTTCGACCTAAAGACTGGACAAAGGAACAATATGTTGTCCAGCAAAACCAAGAAAAACATGAACAATTTCATTCCGGGGCTGCCAGAGGATTGGCTGAAGAGCAACTATATCCATGATAATCAGGATAATATGAGCTTTAGGTTATCTGACAATCGGCCAAGCGGAACCGGCCAGATGCTGGAACCGCTTCTGTTCCGTCGTCTAATCCGCCATAACCCTGAAAGTCCGAACAGGAGCCGGGAGACGGTTGTTTCCAGCGCTCTTTGCCGTTTTCCAACGTGCCGAACCGCAAGGCTCTCCGCCACACCATATTCCTGCTAAGTGCCTTGGTGGCCCAATGGGCAGTCGCACAAGGCGGCACTGTGAACGGAACGGTCCGGGAGGCACGCACGCGGACCGCTCTGCCATTCGTGAACATCCTCCTCGAGGGCACAACGCAGGGCGCGACCACAGACGATGCAGGAGCATTCAGCATCTTAGGGGTGAAGCCGGGGCTTTACAATGTGCTGGTGAGCTTCGTGGGCTACAAGCCTCGGGTGATCTATGAGGTGCAGGTGGGCACGGCACGTCCGGTGCAACTCGATGTTGAGCTGGAGCCGGCGGCGGTTGAACTGGAAGCCGTGGAGGTGACCCGCCAGCCTTTCCAGCGGACGGTGGAGACGCCCTTGTCCGTGCGCACCATCGGCAGCGCCGAGATCATGCGGAACCCCGGCGGCAACCGCGACATCAGCCGGGTGGTGCGCGCGCTGCCCGGAGTGGCCAGCACGCCCAGCTTCCGCAACGACATCATCATCCGCGGCGGAGCGCCCAACGAGAACCGGTTCTTCCTCGATGGCATCGAGGTGCCCACCATCAACCACTTCAGCACGCAGGGCTCAAGCGGCGGGCCCGTGGGCCTCATCAACGTCAACTTCGTGCGCGAGGTGGACGTGATCACCGGTGCCTTCCCGGCTGCGCGGGGCAACTCGCTCAGCTCCGTGTTCGAGTTCAAGCAGCCCGAGGGCAATACCGAGAATCGCACGCTGACCTTCATGCTCGGCAGCAGCGACGCCGGGTTCACCTTCGACGGCCCTACGGGTCCCAACGCCAGCACCATCATCAGCATCCGGCGCAGCTACCTGCAGTTCCTCTTCCAGGCACTGAAGCTGCCCTTCCTGCCCATCTACAACGATGCGCAGTTCAAGCATACAATCCGCTTGAATGAGAAGAGCCGCCTCACCATCCTCGGCCTGGGGGCTTACGACGACCTACAACTGAACCGGTCCTCACAGGAAGGCGTGTCGGACCCCGTCACCTTGGAGCGCAATCAGTACATCCTGGGCAACCTGCCGGAGAACATACAGTGGAACTACACCATGGGCGCGCGCTACGACCGCTTCGTGGAGAAGGGCTTCCACACGGTGGTGGCCAGCCGGAGCATGCTCTCCAACCGGTCCGAGAAGTTCCGCTATAACGATACGAGCGATCCCGCGGGCCGCCTGCTCGACTACCAGAGCCAGGAGGCGGAGAACAAGTTCCGCTATGAGGCCACCATGCGTTACGGGGAGTGGCGCTTCGTTGGCGGCTTCGGCTACGAGCGCGCGCGCTACACCACGGACACGTACACCAGCCGGGTCATCCAGGGCACTCCGGTTGTGGTGGATTACGACAGCAAGCTCGCCTTCGACAAGTACGCCGCATTTGGCCAGCTGAGCCGCACGGCGGGCAGGCTCTCTGCAAGCCTGGGCCTGCGCACGGACTTCACCAGTCTCGGCGGGCGCTTGGGCGATCCGCTGGAGCAGGTGTCGCCGCGCCTCTCCATCTCCTACGCCCTGAGCGATGCGGTGAACCTGAACGCCAATGTTGGCCGCTTCTTCCAGCTGCCGCCCTACACGGTGCTCGGCTTCCGTGAAAGCGAGCGATTGGCCAACATCGAGCAGGGCACAGGCTACATCCAGGCCGACCATGCCGTGGCCGGGGTGGAATACTTCACCTCCTTCAGCACCAAGTTCAGCCTCGAGGGCTTCCATAAATGGTACGACCGCTATCCGCTGCTGGTGGCCAAGGGCATCAGCCTGGCCAACCTGGGCGGCGACTTCGGCGTGGTGGGCAACGAGCTGGCGACACCCGATTCACGAGGCCGTGCCTTCGGCGCCGAGTTCCTGGTGCAGCAGCGGCTCTACAAAGGCTTCTACGGCATCCTCTCGTACACCTTCGTCAAAAGCGAATTCACCAATGCCGATGGGCGCTATGCCCCGAGCAGCTGGGATTACGGGCATATCGTGAACCTCACGGGAGGAAAGCGCTTCGCGCGGAACTGGGAGGTGGGCGTGAACTGGCGCCTTCAGGGCGGTGGCCCCTACACGCCGTTCGATGTCGAGTCGTCGTCGCTCATCCCGGTGTGGGACGCCCTGCAGCAAGGAGTGCCGGACTACGGGGCCATCAACACCCGCCGCCTGCCCTCGTTCAACCAGCTCAACATGCGGGTGGACAAGCGGTGGTATTACAAAGGCTGGAACCTCAACCTCTACTTCGATGTGGAGAACCTGCTTGCCAGCCCGCTCACCGGCCCGCCCTTCCTGGACGTGGAGCGCGATGCGAACGGGCTCCCCGTCGCGGACCCGTCCGACCCGACCCGCTACCAGACCAAGCTGGTGCAGAATGTGGGCACCACCGTGGTGCCCAGCGTTGGGGTGATGGTGGAGTTCTGATCGGAGCCAGGATCCTATCTTCGCCGCCCTTCCGCCCGCGCATGAGGATGCCTGCATCCAAAGAGGGGGCGGAGGTGGGTTGAGGGTTGCAGGGTCGCTGTTCTTTGGAAGTCCATTCGGAAGCATAGCTCAGCTGGTTCAGAGCATCTGCCTTACAAGCAGAGGGTCGCTGGTTCGAATCCGGCTGCCTCCACTTCGCACATCGAAGCCCGCCAGGCGAAGGTGGGCCAGG
>CAZJTB010000313.1:2988-4012 GCA_964548485.1 uncultured Chryseobacterium sp.
GTTCTTTTCTATTTTCGCGCCCCCCATCCGGGCTCTTAGCTCAGCTGGTTCAGAGCGCATGCTTCACACGCATGAGGTCACTGGTTCGAATCCAGTAGGTCCCACAGAGTCCACTGAAGCGTAAGCGCTGGTGGAGGAAAGCCCCGCCGCAAGCGGGGTTTTCCATTTGGTCGCGGCAGGTCCCGGCAATGCAGGGCGCCCTTACAGCGCCTCGGCCACCACGAATACGCTGCCGGTCACCAGCACAAGGTCCTGCTCATCGGCTTGTCGCCGGGCTGTGTCCAGCGCTTCGCGCACGCTGCCATGCGATGTGCCCAAAAGGCCGAAGGACTCAGCCTTCAGCCGGAGCGCAATCGGGTCAAGGCCGCGCGGGATATCGGCTTTGCAGAAGTGGTAGGCGGCCCACTTGGGCAGCAGGTTCAGCACTGCATCGATATCCTTGTCGTTCACCATGCCCAGCACGATGTGCAGGCGATTGAATCCGGTACGCGCAAGCAGCTCGTTCACGGCGCGGATGCCGTCCACGTTATGGGCCACATCGGCGATGGTGAGCGGCGCCTGCCCGATGACCTCCCAGCGGCCACGGAGCCCCGTATTCGAAGCCACCTTCGCGAAGCCCGCCCGGATGGCCGCCTCCGGGATCGTCCAGCCCCGATCCCGGAGCACATTGAGTGCGGCCAGCGCCGTGCGCGCGTTACGCTCCTGATGCGGGCCCTGGAGGGCGCTGGCCAAAGGCAGCGGCGCATGCTGGTCCACGAAGGTGATGGGCGATGAAACATCAAGGGCTTTATGACTAAACACCTCGGCTACGCCGCCTTTGGCCTCACCCACCACCACCGGCACGCCCGGCTTGATGATGCCGGCCTTCTCCGCCGCGATCTTCTCCAGCGTGTCGCCCAGGAACTGCATGTGGTCCCAGCCGATGTTGGTGATCACGCTCACCTCGGGCGTCACCACGTTGGTGCTGTCCAAGCGGCCGCCCATGCCGGTTTCGATCACCGCGATATCCACCTGCCGGTCACGG
>CAZJTB010000314.1:0-4008 GCA_964548485.1 uncultured Chryseobacterium sp.
CGAAGTAGCTCACGTTGAACCACACCGGCCCGATCGGGCTCTGGTAGATGAGCGAGCCGGCGCCGATGTAGCTGCGCTCGGTGAGCGCTGGCGCGTTGATGCCCTCGTTGCCCTGGCCCCGCACGATGGGCTCGTAGGGCTGGAACACGTAGCCCTCGAGCCGCAGATCGAACTTGTTGCGTGCCACCGCCATGATGGCGCGCACTCCGCCCGCCATGTACTTGGGCGCCCTGAACTGCTCCATGAAGTAGGTCCTGCTCTCCGGCGTGGGCTGGAACACGGGCGAACGGATGATGCTGGCCGTGTAGTTCTGGAACATCGGCATGGTGCTGAACACGCCTTCCGCCAGCACGCCGATCTTGAAGATGCCCCTGCGAAGCACGTACTGGTCGAGCTGGGCCTTCAGCATGAGCCACTCGTGGCGCTGCTTATAGGCTGGAAGCCGGGCCTGGGTGGATCCCAGATCGGTCTCCTCCTCGCCATTGACATAGCGCACGCTGATGAGCAGGGATTCGCCGGCATTCGGGTGCTGCTTGCGGTTCAGCGAGTTGCGCATCAAGGAGAGCCCACCGGTGAAATGCCTGAACTCGGTCACATCGGTGGTGTCCCTCCCGGTGAATTCCAGTGTCTGGTAATAGCGGTCCTTGGTCTCGACCATCTTCGCATCCATCCGCAGCAGGCCCTTGTTGCCGAGCCCAAGGCCCGCGTTCAGCCCGCCCCAGGTCTCGCGCAGCACCACGAATGAGGGTCGCACCTCATCGAAGAAGGTGCTGAATCCGCTGAAGTGGTCCCAGCGGTGGATGTTGAAGACCGGCTCCACGAACAGCGGCTTGCGCGTGCTCAGGTCGGTGCGGAGCCTCAGCTGCCCGGCGGCATAGAACTTCCCGAAGTAGGAGAGGGCCTCGAGTTGGGCGCTCGCGCTGCCGAAGAGCTTGTAGCGCAGGGCGGCCATGCCGGTGTTGATGGGCCGTGAGGAGAACATGCCGCCGAAGCGCACCTCCAGGTCCTTCTCCGGCTTCACCAGCAGGTGCATGTCGTAGTTGCCGCGCTGCGGATTCCAGGTAGCCTGCGGGTACAGGTGGGCGATGTTGTAGTCGGCGAAGAGCCGGAAATAGGCGCCTTTGAGGCGCTCGGCGGTGAGCGGCTCACCCACCTGTTCCAGCACCCGCTCGCAATACCGTGTGGCCGAGCGTTTCAGGCCCTCCACATGCACCGCGCCGAATACCACTGGCTGCATACGGCTGCGGAAACGGGCTCGAAGCGCACTCGTCTCGGTCGGTGTCCGCAGCTCCCGGACCTGCGAGAGGATGCCTGGCATCAGGTCCATGGCCGCGCGGTAGCCCTCGTCGATGGCCTTGCCCGGGTTGCTGAAATCGAAGAGGGAGACATCGGGACGGGGCTCGATGATGATGCCGTTCTCGCAGATGACGCTGAAGGTGGTGGGCTCCTGGATCATGGCGCGCAGCTGGCTCAGCAGGTCGTCCTCGCTCGGCGGCGGGGAGTTGCCGCTGACGTTGCTGCCGATGATGAGGTCCGGGAAGAAGTCCGCGTACATCACATCGCTGGGGAAGTTGTTGTACAGGCCGCCGTCCATCATCAGGTGGCCGTTCACGCGGATGGGCTTGAAGTAGAAGGGGTAGCTCATGCTGGCGCGCACCGCCTGCGCCAGGTCGCCGTCCCTGAAGACCACGGCGCGCTGCGCGGTGAGGTCGCTGGCCACGCAGCGGAAGGGCACGAAGAGCGAATCGAAATCGCCGCCCGCAGCGGTGGTAGCGGGCGCGAAGCCGCGCATCTGCTCGAAGTCGAGCAGCACCGGGCTGCGCAGGCTGGTGGGCAGGGAGGTCTGCAGCGCGGTGTCCAGCTCGAAGCGGAGCGTGATCAGCGAGGCATCGGGGCGGTCCTGCTTGAAGTAGTACGCATGCCTGGGCTCGATGCCCCCTTCGGCCATGATGCGGTACAGGTCGGTGCGGAACAGCGAATCGATCTCCATTGGGGAGAAGCCCGCCGCATACATGGCACCGATGAGCGCCCCCATGCTGCTGCCCGTGATGGAGCCGATGGGCACGCCGTTCTCTTCCAGTGCCTTCAGCACGCCGATGTGCGCCAAGCCCGCTGCACCGCCACCGCTCAGCACCAGGCCGGTGCGCTGCGCGTGGCTGGCTTGGCCCAGCAGGGCGAGGAGCAGCGCAAAGGTTAACCGGTGCATGGCGCGTGGCGATCGGGATGAAGGCGGCGCCCAAAAGTAGGACCGCACTTCCCGGCGCTCAGGCCGCTCAACCCTTCAGGAGACCGGCGAAGTAGGCGGGCGCCCGGAGCAGGCGGCTCCCATACCAGCTGAAGAGCTCGCCATCCACCAGCTTCACCGGAGCTCCGGGGCATATCATGTTGAACTCCATCAGGTGCTTGTCCGCGAAGGGGTAGGGTTCGGACGATAGCAGGATCATGTCCGGGTCAGCCGCAGCGAGCTCCGCTGGCTCAATCTCCGCATAGCGTTCATTGCGATGCGCGAAGGCGTTGGTGAAGCCGGTGCGACGCATCATGTCATGGATGAAGGTGCCGCCGCCCGCCACCATCAACGGATCGCGCCAGATGAAATAAGCGGCTGATCGGATTGGGGCCAACGGTTGGAGCCCGGCGAAGGCCTGGGCGATGCGCGCGCACAGATTACTAGCCTGTTCATCGTTGCCCACCAAGGCGCCCACGCGCAGGATCATATCAAGGGCGCTGTCCAGGTCGCGCACGTCGCTCATCCAAACCGGGAACTCTCGCTCCAAGGCCTCGATGTCGGCCTGCGCGTTCTCCTCTTTGTTGCCGATGATGAGGTCGGGCTTCAGTGCCCGCACCTTATCGAGGTCCACTTGCTTCGTGCCTCCCACACGGGTCTTGCTGCGGAACCAGGCCTCCGGGTGGATGCAGAACTTGGTGATGCCGACGACGCGCTCACCGAGGCCCAGGTCGTGGAGCAATTCAGTTTGTGATGGGACCAGGGAGATGATGCGCTGCGGGTGCTCGGGCACATCCACCTCGCGGCCCATTTGATCCGTCACGGAAGGCATGGTGATGCCGCTACCGCAATTTCCCGATGATATCCTGCTTGGTGATGATGCCGTAACCGTTCGGTTGCTCCACCAGCACCGCCGGGCTGCCGTTCCCCAGCTTCTTGGCGATCACCTCCAGGTGCGCATCGGGCTGTACCACCGGCAGGGCAGGGCCCATCACCACGCGGGCCTTCTGGGTGCGCACCTCGGCGTCCTCCAGGATCGCATCGAACAGGCGGGCATCGGTGATGGTGCCCACAGGCTTCCCGCCTTCGAAGACCGGCAGCTGGTCGATGTTGTGCTTGCGCATCTTGTCGATGGCATTCAGCACGGGCTCCTCGGCCTCCACGCTGAGCAGCCCGAGCTCCTTTCCTTTCAGCAGGTCGCCGGCGGTGGGCTTCTCTTCCACGAGGAAGCCGCGCTCGCGCATCCAGTCGTCGTTGAACATCTTTCCCAGATAGCGCGTGCCGTGGTCGTGGAAGATCACCACGATCACATCGTCGGGCTTGAACCGGTCCTTCAACTGGATGAGGCCCGCCATGGCAGCGCCGGCGCTGTTGCCCACGAAGATGCCTTCGTCGCGCACGATCTTCCGGGTGTAGATGGCGGCATCGCGGTCGGTGACCTTCTCGAAATGGTCGATCAGGTCGAGGTCCACGTTCTGCGGCACGAAGTCCTCGCCGATGCCTTCGGTGATGTAGGGGTAGATCTCGTTCTTGTCGAAGATGCCCGTCTCCTTCAGCTTCTTGAACACAGAGCCGTAGGTGTCGATGCCCCAGATCTTGATGTTCGGGTTCCTCTCCTTCAGGTATCGGCCGGTGCCGCAGATGGTGCCGCCGGTACCCACGCCGCTGACGATAATGTCCACCCGGCCGGAGGTGTCGTTCCAAATCTCCGGTCCGGTCGTGCGTTGGTGAATCGCGGGATTGGCGGGGTTCTCGAACTGCTGGGGGATCCAGGCCAGCTTGGA
>CAZJTB010000315.1:0-4003 GCA_964548485.1 uncultured Chryseobacterium sp.
CTTCGGCTCGTGCACGGTGAACACGCGCGAGATGTTGAAACCGAACTGGAAGCCGCCGCCTTTGCTCACGGGCCCGAAAGCATTGGCCCAATCGCCGGTGGTCTCGGTGATGAAGGCGCGCTCGAAGAGCCCTGCGCTGTTCGTGAAGTGCAACTGGAACACATGGCCGCCGGTCTCGATGTCGAAGCCGATGGAGAGCGAGTTGTTGAAGCCCGGCTCCAGCTGGTCGCGCAGCACATGGAAGTACTCGGCGTTGAAGGCCAGCCGCTTGGTGAGCTTCACGCGGCCGGCGCCGCTGATGTGGAACACATCGTTCGGATCATTCACGCTGGCCACGAGGTTGCGGTGCACCACGCCGGGATTCAGTTGGAAGGAGACGCTCTCGCTGAACTTGCGGCCCACGATCACGGTCCAGGCGTACGAGAGGCGGTGCGAGAAGTAGTCCTGGCGGTCGGGGCTGTACCAGGGCACTTGATCGGCCTGGAGCGTGGTCATGCTCGAGGCCGCCACCACGGCCACCGTGATCGGCATGGAGCATCCGGCATCGCATTGGCGGAGCACCTTGTACTTCACGAACCCATCGAGCGTCTTCTGGAAGCTGCTGCGCCCGATGCCTACCATCAACCGGTCGGTGACGCCGTAATCGAGGCCCAGGCGCACCGTGGCGCCATCCAGGCCATAGGCCTCGCGCGCGCCGCCATTGGCCGGGCCGAAGCGGTGGCCGATGCGGAAGTCGAGCACGCCGTGGGCGGTGTTCTCCAGGCTGTGCCCGTTGATCACGCGCGTGGTCTTGAACGCGGCATTGGTGTACTCGGGCCCGGTCTCCTCCTCGCCCAGCAGGCCCAGCAGGTCATCCTGCGCGGATGCTGCGGGGACGATGAGGATGATTGCCAGGACGGCGAGAAAGGGGCGCATGATCATGGATAGGGGCGTGGGGAGCGGATTCAAGGCATTCGGGTGTAGTCCATGCGCACGGTCACATCGATGACCTCGGCGATATTCTTGCGCACGGCGCCGGGGATCTTGATCCCGTGATCCTCCGGCTTCACCTGGAACTTGCTGTCGGCACGGATGCCGCCCTTGCCATCGGCGGTGATGGTGCCCGTGGCCTTGGCCGGGCGATCGACGCCATGGATGCTGAGGGTGCCTTCCACCGTGACCGGATACGAGCCTTCCTTCGCCAGCTGCTCGGCCTTCACGCCCGAAACGGTGCCCTTGAAGGTGGCCTTGGGGAACTTGCTGCTCTCCATGTAGTTCTCGTTGAAGTGCTCCTGCATCAGCGCCTTCTCGAACGCGAAGGCCTTGATGAGCACCGCGAACTCGATGGCGCCGGTTGTGGCATCCCACACGCTGGTCACCTTGTCGTTGTCGGCGTGGAAGTTCTCCAAGGGCGTGGAGGAGTGGAACTCGATATGGCCGTTGCGGGTCATGTAGCGGTCCTGCGCGCCGGCGGCCAGCGGGAAGAGCGCGAGGCTCAGGAGGGAGGTCTTGTGCATGTTCATGATCGGTTGATCCTGTTTTTCAAGCAAGCTCTATTCCGCAGGCACGCAGCGCTGCAGGATCACATTACCAGGGAGCAGCCCGCTGCCGAGGTAGCCGGAGCATACGCCCTTCACCGCCACCACAGCGCCATCGGCCCACTCCTTCGGCAGGTCGCCCGCCTTGAATTCGCAGGTGATGCTGGCCATGGCATCGCCGGTCTCCAGCAGCACGTTCACCGGGGCATCGCCGGTTGCGGCCTCGATGCCGGTGATGGCACCTCTCACCTGCAGCACCTTGCCACTGTACCTGGCATTGGCCGCGGCTTCGTCGCTCACGAACTCAGCGAGCAGCGCAGGCGCGTCCAGCGTGAAATCCGCTTTCATATCGGCAACGTCCTCGTGGCCGCGGAAGTACTCCTTGAGTCCATAGCCGATACCAGCCAGCACTACGGCCGCAGCGATGAGAAGAAGGACACGCGTTCTCATGGCTTCAGTTCTGGGGTGATCCGGCAGCCACCCAGAGCGCGACCTTCTGCTGGTCGCACGCGGGCAGCCGGCCGCTGGGGGGCATGTAGAAGGGCGCGCCATCGACGATCACGCCCTTCACCGCTGCCGCGTTGGCCTGCACGGCGCTGTGGTTGCTCAGGTCAGGCGATTGGCTTCCGGGCACATGGCAGCCGGGTATGGCGCAGCTCGATTGCACGAGCGGCTGGATGGTTCCGCTCCAGGTCACGTTCGCCGTGTCGCAGAAGGTGTTCGGGTAGAGCTCCTCCTCGTTGTCGTAATAGCATCCGGGCATGGCCAGCAGCGCGGCCGCGCCCAGCAGCAGCGTGGCAAGCCGCGCTGGCACGCGATAGAGGGGATTGCGAGGGGCTGTCATATGGTTCCTGGGGCCGATCAGTTGTTCGGTGCGCCCTGCGCGATCCAGAGCTGGATCTGCCGGATGCGGCAGGCGTTGAGCTGCGGGCCGGAGGGCGGCATGGCCACGTAGGTGGGCAAATGGCGCACCGCGCCTTCCAAGGAACCGTCCAGCGCGCGCTGGTTCACCACGCTCCATTGGGTGAGGTTGATGCCGCCCGATGGCGTGCTGCCGCTGTGGCAGCTGGTGCAACGGGCCTGCATGATGGGGGCGATGGTTCCGCTGTAGGTGACGTTGAGGGTGTCGCACGCCGCCGACTCGCAGCTGTTGTTCTGCGCGCCCTGGTTGATCCACTGCTGGATGAGCGCGATCTGCTGCGCCGTCAGCGGCGCGAAGGGCGGACGGGGCATGATCTTATCCGGATCATCCTCCGTGATGGCCTCCATCAGATCGCCGTTCTGAACGATGCCGCTGGCCATGAGCGTGGCATGGCTGGTGATCTGGATCCCGTCGTTCTCGTCGTTGGCGGTGTGATGGCAGTTGAGGCCAGGCCCGGGATTCGTGCAGTTGCTGGTGAGGATGGGCAGCACCTGCTGCTGGAAATACACCACATTCGGATCGCATGGCTGTTCGGTTGTACCGGTGCCGCCATTGCCGCTTCCGCCATTGTCGAGCGGCCCGTCCAAGGGCTCGTGCTTGCACGCATCGAGCAGCAATGCCATGGCCAGGCCGAAGAAGGCACTTGCCCACCAAACCCACCTGTTCGCCTTCGACCCGGCCATGGCTATTGCTCCTTGCGGTTCATGGCAAACGTAGCCTCCTCCCCCGCCGCTGGCGATGGCGAATCCGACGAGCCGGGAATCCAACCCGCTGAATCGGGAAGCGCGGCTTCTCCATGGGGCGCCTTGGGCATCGTGGAGCGAGCGAGCTCTTCCAGGCCCGCAAGGAGGCGGAGCGCGTCGAGGGGGGTGGCGTAGCGATGCGCCGTATTCAGGCGGATGATGGCGCCAAGGCGCTGCGCCGCGCTCATGGCCATGAGATTGGCCAGATCGCCCGGGTCAAGCTGGGAAAGCGGGTCCATGGCGCGCTGATGGCACCAAGGTCCGCCGGTAGCACGCCCATGCGCAACCTCATCCCGATGAAACGGCAAAGCGGGCCGATGGAGCGGCAATCCGCCTTACCCGCCGGCCAGCCAGCGCTTGAAGGCCGCGCTGCGCTCGCTGCTCACGATGGCGTCGTCGCCATAGGGCGGGTCGAGCACCACCTTCACGCGGCTCTTGCTGTAGGCCAGCAGCTCCTTGATGCTCTTGAGGTGAACGATGAGCTGACGATTGAGGCGGATGAACTGCTGGGGGTCCAGCTGCTTCTCCAGGCGGTCGAGGCTCTCGTCCACGGGGAGGTCGCGGCCCTCGCGCGTGCGGAGGAAGGTGTTCTTCAGCAGCGAGTGGATGTACGCGATCTGATCCGGCTCCACCACCTTGAAGTGCTCGCCGTAGCGGATGAGGAAGCGCTTGGCGTGGGCCCGCGGCTGCTCGGATGCCGGCGCTGTGGCAAGCCCGCGGTGATCGCGCACCAGGCCGAGCTTGCGCACCCGCTCGATGGAGGCCTTGATCTCATCGGCGTTCACCGGCTTCAGGAGATATTCGATGGCGTTCACCTTGAA
>CAZJTB010000316.1:0-2602 GCA_964548485.1 uncultured Chryseobacterium sp.
CCTCGAAGTCGAGCACCGCCTGCGCGGCCTGCTCGAAGACCTCCTGCGGCAGGATGCAGGGGCCGGCGCTGTAGTTGTGGACCTTGGTCTTGGCGAGGGACGTCATGCTTGCGGTGATGGGTGGGCAAAAGTATGCCCTGGCTATTGCCCGGTACGACGCGCACCGCCTTGCGCGGCCAGCAGCTTGCGGTGGTTGCGCATGATGCGGATGAACTCGCCGGCCGTGGGCGTGGTGCGCTTGCGCCCAATGCCTTGCGGGCGCGCCTCCGCGAGATGCCGGGGCAGGTCGTCGAGCACGCGGCGCAGGCCCTTTGCGCTGGCTTCGAGCAGCGTGGCCATCGTTGAAGACACGGTTTCCCGGAGCGATGCGCGAACCGCGATGGGCACTTCCTCCTTCAGCAGGATGGCCCCCGTGTCTATGCCCTTGTCGATGCGGTGGATGGTATAGCCCGTGAAGTCGCACCCATCGTGGATGGCCCAGATGACGCCCTGCGCGTTCTGCCTTTCGGGCAGCAGCTCGTGATGGATGTTGAGCATGCCCAGGCGCGGCACGGTGAACACCTTCGATGGGATGTACCCGTTGCCGAGGCTCACCGCCACGTCGGCCTGTGAGCTCTTCAGCAGTTCCAACGTGCGCGCATCACCGATGGATGGGGTGCTGTCCAGCTTCACGCCAAGCCTGCCGCATATCGCGCCAAGTTCTTCAATGCCGAGGAGCATGCGCGCATCATCGGTGTACCAGCGCCGCATGCGCAGTCCGATGAAGGCGCCCAAGGGGCCGATGCGCAGCACCTTGCGGAGCTTGCGCCTCCATTGGCCGCGCGCGCGGCGCGCCTTGCACCAGGATCACTTGCACCACCTTGAATTCCGTGCTGCCCACGAGGTGGGGCAGGTGGTGGCTGGCGGTGCCATGCGCTGAGCTGGTGATGATCGCCACCTTCATGCCCGTGCGGGGTATCCATTGGCCGCTGGCGAGGACTTGCGCGCGCTCGCGGCCAGGAAGTAGCGGATGTGCGCCAACGGCCAGTCGAGCACGATATGGTCGCGCCGGAGGAGCAGTTCCTGAGGCGCCAGCGGGCGCGCAGGCCTGTGGCAACCGCGCTCGGCGCTGGCGCAGCTGCGGTGCCCGGCCTCGAACACCGCCCGGAAACCGGCCTCGGGCAGGTCGCTGAAGCGGCCATAGGGAAAAGCGAAATGCGGCGCATCGCCGAGGCGCGCGACGAGGGTTTCCCTGCTCCGCGCGATGTCGTCACGGAGGGCGCTGAGGCCCAGTGTCGCCAGGCGATGGTGCTCCCAGCTGTGCGACCCGATCTCGTGCCCCATGGCCTTGAGCCGTTCCGCCTCGTCCCAGTCCAGGAAGGCCACGGGGGGGAAGTGGAGCCGCTCGGCGCACACGGTACGGATGCGCTCGTGGTCCTTGAGGCCGATGAGCCCGGGGTTGACGAAGAAGCAGGCGCTCACGCCATGGTCGACGAGGATGCGGCCGCCCTCCAGGTTGTTTCGGAATCCATCGTCGGAGCTGATGGCGATGCAGGGCTCATCGATGCGCGCGCTGAGCACGCGGTCCACAGCCTCACTGTAAGCGATGAGGCGGTGCGTCCGCGCCAGCTCGCGCAGCAGGCGATCCAGGGCGCCGAGCTCGTCGGAGAAGGTGTGGTGGATGTAGAGGAATTGCACGCGCGGCAGCCGCAGGGCGCGATTGTCGGCACCTATGGCGCGCTGGCTGGCGGCGAGGCCGGTGAGCGCCGCGTGGCGCAAGCGCCCGCGCATGCCTGCAGGGGCGTGCGCCTTCACATCGGCATAGCGGTCGGCCAGCACCATGGCCGCGCAAGGTAGCGGGCGCGCTAGCGCCCGGGCGCGGGCGGGGCCCTGTAGGGGCGCTTGTCCTGGCGCGGGTCGCGCAGGTCGATGTCGCGCTCGTAGCGCCACTGGCCCTTGTCCCACACGAAGGCGTCGAAGCTCATGTCTGGGCCCATGAGGGCGCCTGTGCCGTCGAGGTCGGCGCGCATGGGTGAGAGGTGGTCGAGCACGATCCGGTTCGCCTCCTGCTCGTAGCGCAGCATCATGCTGGCTTGGAACGCGTAGGCGAACACCTTGCGCTGCTCGCGCAGCCTGCCCTTGCCGAAGAGCGGAGCCCCGAAGCGCGGCTTGCCGCCGCGGAAGCTGAGCACGTCGATCACCTTGCGCGTTTCCGTGGCGCTGTGGCCCTTCCAGCCCAGGAGCGTGTACGCCGTGGCGCCTCCTTTCCTCACGGGGATCACTTGGTAGTACAGCGCCCCATACCAGCGATCAGGGCCCAGTTCAGCCAACTCGGGGTTCGTGATGGAGGCGCTCATGTCGCGCAGCTCGTACAGCGTGATCAGCTTCTTTCCGCGCGTGAGCAGGAAGCCCTCATACGCATGGGTGCCGTCGTCCTTGGGCAGGTTCCAGGTGATTACGCGCAACGCCCCATCCGGCGCATCCACGCGACTGAGCGGCAGGCCGTCGAGGTTGACCGTCAGGCCGTCCGGCGCATCGAGCACAGCGCGCACAGCGGGCTTCAGCCTCGCGTTCACGGCCTCGCGTTCCGCTGCCGTCTTCGCGTTCACCAGGGCTTTGGCCT
>CAZJTB010000316.1:2702-3998 GCA_964548485.1 uncultured Chryseobacterium sp.
ATGCATGAACTCCTTCTTCG
The DNA here is from genome assembly GCA_964548485.1 of uncultured Chryseobacterium sp. Lineage (GTDB taxonomy): Bacteria > Bacteroidota > Bacteroidia > Flavobacteriales_F > PHOS-HE28 > PHOS-HE28. The sequence goes on from CAZJTB010000316.1 coordinate 2,723, forward strand.
CCATCAGCTGCTCCTTGGTCTCGCGATGATCGGGATCGTCCACGCAGCAATCAACAGGGCATACGGCGGCGCATTGCGGCTCATCGTGGAAGCCCGTGCACTCGGTGCACTTGTCGGCCACGATGTAGTACACATCCATGGCCTTGGGCGCATTCGCGGCATCGGCGTCGTAGCTGTTGCCCATGGGCGTGGTTTGCGGGCCATGCAGCGCGGTGCCATCGGACAGCCGCCATTCAGCGCCACCCTCGTAGATGGCGTTGTTGGGGCACTCCGGCTCGCAGGCGCCGCAGTTGATGCATTCGTCGGTGATCATGATGGCCATGACGGTCGCTCTATTTTTGGGCTCCCTTCCGAAAGGGCGGGCAAATATACCGGCATGGAACACGGTGGGGCGGGAGTGGTTCACACGCTGGCGGAAGCCAGGGAGCGCGGGGTGTTCGAGCAGCTGGGCGTGCTCTTCAACGCGTTCGCAGCGCAGCAGCCGTGGAGTGGGCATGCCACCGGCCTCACCGAAGCGGAGTACACCGCCTTCGTGGGTACCATCGATCGGGCGGAGCAGCACAACGGCTGGTTCACGGCGGAGAACGTGCGGCACGCCTTGTACGGCCTGGCCCGCATGCTGCGGCCGGATGCCCTGGAACCCTGGTTGGGACGCTACCGCCGTGGCCCGGAGGACCTTCAGCACACCATCGGCCTGGTGCTGGCGGGCAACGTGCCGCTCGTGGGCTTCCACGACCTGCTCTGTGTGCTGCTGGCCGGTCACCGGGCACGTGTGAAGGTCTCCTCGCAGGACGCCGGCCTCACCACCGGGGTGGTGGCCTTGCTGCGGACCCTGGACCCGGCGTTGGGCGCGCGCATCGAGCTCGTGGATGGGCGTTTGGGTGAGATCGACGCTATCATCGCCACGGGCAGCGACAATACGGCCCGTTACTTCCATCACTACTTCGCCGGCATCCCCCGCATCGTGCGGCAGGGCCGGGTGAGCGTGGCCGTGCTGGACGGCACCGAGACCGCGGAGGAGCTGGCCGCGCTGGGCGAGGATGTGTTCCGCTACTTCGGCCTGGGCTGCCGCAATGTGGCCAAGCTGTACTTGCCGGCCGACTTCGATCTGGACCGCTTCTTCGCCGCCATCCTGCCCTGGCACGCGGTCATCCAGCATCACAAGTACGCCAACAACTACACCTACCACAAGGCCATCTGGCTCATGGACCGCATGCCCCTGCTGGAGAACGGCTTCCTGTTGGTGAAGGAGGACGAGGCCGCACTGGCCAGCCCC
>CAZJTB010000317.1:0-3994 GCA_964548485.1 uncultured Chryseobacterium sp.
GACTTCGTGATCACCCGCGACAAGATCCCCATCTACAGCGTGGAGGCCTCCTACATGGCCTCCCCGCAGGTGGGCTACATCAAGGTGAGCCGCTTCAGCGCCACCACCATGAAGGAATTCCGTGAGAAGCTTCAGGAATTGAAGGCCCAAGGAATGCAGGACCTGATCCTCGACCTGCAGGGCAATGGCGGCGGCTACCTGCGCACGGCCATTGAAATGAGCGACGAATTCCTGGGCGACCGCAAGCTGATCGTGTACACCCAGGGGCGCACCTCGCCTCGCGAGGACACGCATGCCACCAAGGATGGCCTCTTCGAGAAGGGCAGGCTGGTGGTGCTGGTTGACGAGGGCAGCGCCAGCGCGAGCGAGATCGTGAGCGGCGCCGTGCAGGACTGGGACCGCGGCATGGTCATCGGGCGGCGGAGCTTCGGCAAGGGGCTCGTGCAGCGGCCGGTGATGCTGCCCGACGGCAGCGCGGTGCGGCTCACGGTGAGCCGGTACTACACCCCGAGCGGGCGCTGCATCCAGAAGCCCTACGAGGATGGCGTGGAGGCCTACCGCAAGGAGAAGGCGCAGCGCATGGCCTCGGGCGAGCTCACCAGCGGCGAGGCCGCGGCCACGGGTGACACGGCGAAGTACTACACCATGAACAAGCGCGTGGTGTACGGAGGGGGCGGCATCATGCCCGACGTGCTCGTGCCCATCGACACCGCGCAGAGCAGCGCCTACTTCGGCCAGCTGGTGCGCAAGGGCGTGCTCAACACCTTCGCCCTCACCTATGTGGATGAGCATCGCGCCGAGCTGAAGCAGCGCTACGCCGGGGTGAACGCCTTCCAGCAGGCCTTCCGGGTGGGCGATGTGATGATGGATGCGCTGGTGGCCTACGCCTCGAAGGAGGGGGTGGAGCCCGATGCCGCCGGGCTGGATCGCAGCCGAGCCCTCATCGGGCTGCGGCTCAAGGCCTTGATAGCCAGGGATATCTGGGACACGAGCGCGTATTGGCAAGTGATCAACGCCGACAACCCGATCGACCGCAGCTTCCAGAAGGCCCTGGAGGTGCTATCCGATAACAGCTTCCAGCGCCTGGGCATGTCGCGCTGAGCGCAAGAGCGTTAGTGCCTGTTGAGGACCCCTTCAAAAGCATCCTCCGGTCTCTTTCCGGATGCTTCACCTGACCATGATTCCGAAGGCACCGCTGCGCGATGATGCTCAGGCTGTGGCTGAACGATAGGTACCCTTGGAATCAACCGCTCAGCGGATCCGATCAGGCTTTTAAGGTTTCGTTAACGCCCCGGCCTACAGCCGGGGCGTTGCTCTATTTTCGCGCCCCGAAACACCACGAACCACGCAACACGCACTTCCATGAAAGACAAGATCCAGATCGCCCTCCTCGCTGTGATCGCCGTAGCGCTGGGCGTGATCGCCTGGGGCCAACTGAAGGACTCCGGCAGCGGCTCCGGCAGCAGCATCGTGGCCGCCAATAGCGCCGCCCCGGCCTCCAACCAGACCTTCGACCCCATGGCGAACAACACGCCCGCCGTGGACAATACGCCGAAGACGAGCATCACCTTCAGCAAGTACGACCACGACTTCGGCAAGGTGAAGCAGGACAGCAAGAACAAGCACGTCTTCACCTTCACCAACACAGGTAAGGAGCCCCTGATCATCGAGAGCGCCACGGGTTCCTGCGGCTGCACGGTGCCCAACTACCCGAAGGCCCCCATCCCGCCCGGCGGCACCGGCGAGATCGAGGTGGAGTACAGCCCGGGCAAGCAGGAGAACCAGCAGCAGAAGTCGGTGAAGGTGGTGGCCAACACCGAGCCCAAGGAGACCGAGCTGCGCATCACCGCATTCGTGCAGCCCGGCACCGGCGACCCCAACGCCAAGCCGGAAGGCCAGAACATCGTGATCGGGCAGTAAGGCGCCCATCGCACCCTACGGAGCCCTGCCGAACGGCGGGGCTTCTTCTTTCCTGAATGACGCTCAGCTCGGTGCAGTCCCCAAGGGGCCTCAAGCGAGCAGCTGATCGATCGCAGCCGCCAATCGGCGGTCCTTCTCGGTGATGGCGCCACCGGCATCGTGCGTGCTCAGGCGCATCTCCACCGTGTTCCACACGTTGGTCCAATCGGGGTGGTGATTCTGCTTCTCCGCGATGAGGGCCACGCGCGCCATGAAGGCGAAGGCCTCACTGAAGTCCCGGAACCGGAACGTGCGGCAGAGCCGACCGTCCTTCTCCGACCAGCCCGCATCATGCATGACAACCACGGCGCTCATCGATGTATGGGCAGATCAACGATTCGGACCGGATCACGCTGGACCAGCCTCATCTCCTTGAGCAGATGACCGGCCCCTGCGTACTTGTCGATGAGGAATAGGATATAGCGGGCATCCACGCAGATGTTGCGGCACTTGTCCGGGTCGAACTGGATATCGCTCATGGTGCTCTCCCAGCTGCGGTCGAAGTTGAGGCCGATGAGCTCGCCGTTGCCGTTCAGCACGGGGCTTCCGCTGTTGCCTCCCGTGGTGTGCAGCGATGAGGTGAAGCACACCGGCATGGTGCCGTTCACCCCGTACCGCCCGTAGTCCTTCGCTCGGTGCAGCTCGATCAGGCGGTGGGGCACATCGAACTCGGCATCGCCCGGCTGATACTTCTCCAGCACGCCATCGAGGGTGGTGTAATGGATGAAGTCAACGGCATCGCGCGGGGAGCTGCCCTCCACCCTGCCGAAGCTGAGGCGCAGGGTGCTGTTGGCATCGGGCCAGTAGGTCTGCTCCGGATACAGCTCCATCATGCCCTTCACATACACGCGCATGCTGGCCTCGATGCGGTCGCTGAGCGCGCTGTGCGCGGGCCTCACCTGTTCCAGGAAGCTGGTGAAGAAGCTGCGTGAGGCACGGTAGGCCGGGTCGTTCGCCAGGCGCTTCATGGCCTTGGCACCGGGCTTCCGCAGGGCCATCTTCAGGCGTGCATGATCGCTGAAGACGCTCCGGGCATAGAGGGCATCGATCCAGGCATCGCCATCGCCCTTGAACCGCGTGTCGATCTCCTTCAGCGCCGGGGGCAGCAGATGCGCCGGCATGTGTTTCCGGTAGATGGGCAGGAGGGCCTTGAAGATGCGCTTGTCCACCTCCGGTTCGTGGCTGGCGAAATGGCCTTCGGCGGCGGTGAGCAGTTTGTCGATCTCGAAGACGAGCTTGCCCTCCTTGGTGAGAGCGGCATGCTGCTCCACCAGGTCCTTGTACCCATCGGCGAAGCGCAGCAGCTCGGGGCCGTTGTAAACTAGTTCCACGAAGAGGTCGCGCGCGGTGGCGAAGGGGATGTATTCGCCATAGTGCCCTTTCAGGTCATCCAGCGCCCGCGCGTACTCGGGGCGGCCGGCTTCAGCCGCCTTCGCGCGATAGGCCGCCTCGTACTCGCGCTTGCGCTGCAAGGTGCCGAGCTCCTTGAGGCCGCGCTGCTGGCCGATCCACTTCTTCCAGGCATTGCTGATGCCGGCCTGCTTGTCCGCATACATCAGGCGCAGCCGGTCGCTGCTGCGCATGGCGGCATCGATCACCCCGAGGCTCGCGGTGCGCATGGCGATGCGCATGGGGTCCTGCGTGCCGTTGATGTACTCCACGGCGTAGCTGCTGAGGTAGCGCTGGGTCTGGCCGGGGAAGCCGAAGATCATGGCGAAATCGCCCTCCTGGACCCCATCGAGGCTGATGGGCAGCACATGGCGGGGCGACATGGGCACGTTGGCATCGCTGGGCTCGGCCGGCTTGCCGTCGGGCCCCGTGTAGATGCGGAAGAGGCTGAAGTCGGCGTTGTGGCGCGGCCACATCCAGTTGTCCGTATCGCCGCCGAACTTCCCGATGGCCGAAGGCGGGGCGCCCACGAGCCGCACATCGCGGAAGGTCTCGGTGACGATGTGGTAGTAGCTGTTGCCGTAGTTGAACGGACGCACCACGGCCTTGTGGTGCGTGCCCGCCACGGCCTCCTCGATGATGGGCT
>CAZJTB010000318.1:0-3955 GCA_964548485.1 uncultured Chryseobacterium sp.
CCAGCACGGCTACGCGGTGCCCCCGCGCGATGAGCAGCAGGCCGAGCGCGTCGATCAGCGTGCTTTTGCCGGCACCGGGTATGCCGGTGATCCCGATGCGGGCGCTCGCGCCGCTGTGCGGAAGGCACCGTTCCACAAGGGCGCGGGCGGCGCTGGAGTCGCTCGCGCGGGTGCTCTCAACCAAGGTGATCGCGCGGGCCAGGGCAGAGCGATCGCCCGCGCGCAGCGCCGCGTAGAGACCGTCCTGTGAATCCATGCCGCTCAGTAGCCCTTGCGGTAGTTATCGACCCATTCCGGATCCTCCACATCGCGAAGCAGCCGGAAAAGATCTTCGCCACAGGCGATCTGGGTGAGGCTGCACAGGCCATAGCCGCAGAGCAGGAGCTGCTGGCGCTCGCTGGGCTGGGTGCGCGCCTCGGCCCAGCCCAATCCAGGCTGATGGCCTTCGCGCTGCTTGAAGGGGTACTCCCAGAAGCGCAGTTTCCAGAGCTCGTCGAATACGCCGCAATCGGGAACCGTTCGGCGGCCATCGTCCAGCTCGGCGGGCAGCAGGCAGCCCTTCACGCCATGCTTGCGGAACAGGTTGATGCCTTCGGGGTTGGCCTTGCTCGGTGCCGCCCCTTGCGCCTGCATCACGAATTGCCCGCGCGTGATGGGCCGCGCTTCGAGCACCTGCCCATTCAGCTCCTTCACCACGAAGAGCGTGAAGAGCTCGCTGTTCATGCCGGTCATCAGGCTCATGCCGAAGGTGTGGATCGGCATGGCGGGAACGGTTGCCCCGCCCTCCAGCCGTAACGCGGAGGCCACCAGGAGAGCTGCTGTAGCAGCCCTGCTGATGGCCATCGCGCGGAGTCGAAGGGTGATCACTGCTTCACGAAACGCGCGCGTCCCACGCTCCGGTCGGCATGCATCAAGGTGATGGTGTATGCCCCCGGCTCAAGGTTGGCGATTCCGATCGCGCGCGACTGGGAGCCCATGCTGGCGTTCACGAATCCATCGCGCACGGTGCGCCCCGCGCCATCGGTGATCAGCCAGCGCATCGGTCCCTCCTGCTCCGACTCGAAGCTGAGGTTGATCTCCTCGCGCGCCGGATTCGGGAATACCGTGAGCACCGGCCCGCCCAGGCCCATGAAGGCCGGAACGGTGGCCGAGAACTGCGATTCGCCGTTGCGGTCCACCTGCTCGATGCGGTAGTAGGAGAGGCCTGCCAGCGGCGCGCGGTCCACCAGCTTGTAGTCGCGGCGCTGCTGCGAGTTGCCGGCGGCCTCCATGCGGCCGATGGTCTCGAAGTCGTGCCCATCGCGCGAGCGCTGCACCAGGAAGTGCGAGCTGCCCGTCTCGCTGGCCGTGCTCCAATCCACATCGATCACACTGCCCTGGGTGCGGGCCCACACGTCAATGAACTCGACCGGCAGAAGCGTGCAGTCGATCGAGGCGCAGGGCGGATTCGCGCCAACGCCACAGCCCGGCGCGTAGGTGAAGGTGAGGTCGAAGGCGAAGCCGGTCATGTACCAATTGTCCACGTACAGGATGTAGTACTCGCCCACGTTCACGTTGATGTACTGCGTCCAGCTGTCGCCGAAGACGCCCTCGGAGAAATCGGTGGCCGTCCAGTTCAAGCCGGTGAGCGAGGGACCATCAGCCCAGGAGCAGCGCAGGGGCGGCCCAACCGGCGGGCAGGTGATAAAGGAATAGGGGCCCCACAGGCCGTAGTCGTAGTCCGAGATCCCGTAAGGGAAGGGGTTGATGGTGAAGCCCAGTTGGCCCGCCGCCGTGGCCTGGAAGGTGTACCACACGCCGCGGCGCTCGTTGGTGATCAGGCAGCCGCGGTTGCTTGTGTTCAGGTCAACCACCCCGCCGGTGTTCTGCGGGTTGGCGCTCTGCGCGGTGTTGGAGCACACATGCACCGCGCCGATGCAATCCTCCTGCGGCGCCACCGGCGCGTTGCACGTGGAGTTCACCGTGAAGGCGCTGATGGGGTTGACCGTGGCCGGCGGGCTGCCGCTGGTGAAGAGCACGCCGCCGTTCTGCGCCAGGATCTGGTAGGAGTTCTGGTTCTGGAACCCGCCTGCTGCGGTGTAGCCCCACGACACGATGTCGCCGAAGTTCGCCGGGATGTTGATGCTGCTGGTGGCGGCGGTGAGCGTATAGTTGGTGCACGTTGGGCTCGCAATGGGGCCCACGCACACGGTCACGAAGCTGCCATTCCAGCCATCGCCTGCTGAATCGAGCATCCGAAGCGTGAAGAAGCAGTTGCCCGGGGGCGGATCCGTGCGGCGGGCACAGATCTGGAAGGTGCCATCAGCGCCGCCCTGGCGCCAGATGCGCACATAGAGCGTGATCGGCGTGGGGGAGTTCGCGGGGAAGTTCGTTCCCGATGTGAGCGTCAGATACGGCATGGTCGAAGCGGGCTGCGGAGGCAGCGCGTCCGCGTTGCACAGGATCGGGGTCAGTGCAAGGGTGCCGCCGCAGGAGCCCGTGGCACTGTACACGGCCATAGCCGCATTGGACATCGAGCCCGCATAGGTCTCCAGCACCACGTTCACGCCAGCAGGCGTGCCGGCCGGCACCGTTACGGTGTACCACACATCATTCGTGGCAGGCGCTGCGCAGGTGGGCGCGGGCACGCTCGAATGCTGCCCGACAAGGGTCACCGGGGTGTTGGTGGCCTGTGTGTTGGTGCCGCCCAGCCATACGCAGCCGTAATTGAGCGGCAGGTTGAAGGCGCCGCAAGGCTCGTTGTTCGCGGGAGGCAGCGCAGGCGTGGCGCAGATGGTGAAGTTGTCGAAGTAGTCATTGCGGTGGATCACCCGGATGTGGATGATGGTGCCGTTCACGATGGTGGTGCCGTTCTGCAGGATCTGCAGGGTGGGCGGCGTGCCCACAGCAGGCGCCGAGCAGGCCGCGGCGATGGGCGTGAGGCTCCCGCAGGCACCCAAGTACGCCTGCACGGCGAGGCTGGTGAGGCCCAGGCTGTTCAAGGCGATGTTCACCCCGGCGCCCACGGGTACCTGCACGGTGTACCAGATGTCGTTCACCGGGCTCGCGCCCCAGCAGGCAGGCGCGGCAAGTCCGGAAGGCGTGGCGGCCAGGTTGGTGCCGGTCACCGGTGTGCAGCCAGCGGTCACCGGCACGGGTGTAGCGCCGCACGGATCATCGTTGGGTGGCGCCACCGGCTCGAAGGCGCAGATCTCGAAGGTGCCGCCATTCGCGGGCAGGTTCTGCGGCCACACCCGGATGTAGATGGTCTGCCCGGCTAGCGCGATGTTGTTCAGGAAGATGTAGGGCTGAAGGAATCCAGGCGCTGCGATATCGGCATTGCAGGCCTGTGGCGCCCAGCTCGCCAAGGGCGAATTGCACGCAGGAGCGGTATAGGCGGCCATCGCCAGATTCGTTGCTCCCGCATGGAAGGTCTGCAGCGAGAGGCGGCCGCTTGCCGGCATCACGGCGGTGAACCAGACATCGAATCCGGCGTACGATCCGCACGCTGGGGTGCCTGGTGTACCGGTGCCGGTGGCCCAGCTGGTGGTGCTTCCAGTGGTCACGCAGGTGCCATTCACCGGTAGCGGTGTGGCGCCGCAGGGGTTGTCGTTGTCGGGCGGCTGCGGCGCGGGAGAGCAGGTCACCGTCATGGTGCCGCAATTCAGCGGCGGATTCGACACGCATGCGTTGCCCGCTCCGTTGTTGCTGAAGACCCGAACGAAATAGGTGTTCGAAGTGGTGGGCACGAAGATCAACTCCGCATGACCGTTCACGCTGCACGCGTCATCGTTGGAGGTCACGTAGCCGCCCGTGGTCACAGGGAAGCTTGAGGTATTGTTGCCCGTGATGCTCAAAGTGGAGTTCCAGAGCGTGCTGCTGCCGCACAGGCTGATGGTGTACACATTGCCCACGCACATGAACAGCGATGCGTATTGATTCGTGCAGATGTTCGTGGTGAATAGCGAAGGGCACA
>CAZJTB010000319.1:0-3950 GCA_964548485.1 uncultured Chryseobacterium sp.
CCCGATCAATTCACTGCGGTAATGGGTGGGGATGGTGAAGCTGCGCATGGTAGCTGCCGAAGCCTTGGCGAAGGTGGGTGCCGATCGGTCGATCAGAGGTTCATACGATCGAATGATCGAATGCCTGCTGGGTGACGACGAACGCCAAAGGTACCGGCCTGGTTCTCCCCGCAAGTCCGGGGCGGGGTGCATGATCTCATTATCTGATCGTCTGATCATCTGATCCTCAGACTTTTTTCTACTTTTGCGGTCCTTTTTCGGGGCCCGGCTTGCCGAACCCTTAGCAGGAAGCTCACGCAGGGACACCGTGGGCAAACCCAACCCCTCCCGATCGGTGCCCCCTTGGATCGGGATACAAGTGTGAAAGAACACATGTCAGTAGTCGAGAACAACAAGGTCACCTTCGCCGAACCCCCTGCCGATTTCGATTGGGCCGGTGTGGAGGATGACCGCAACGCCATCCCTGCCGCCGAGCGGGAGAAGATGGAGAAGGCCTACGAGGACACCCTCACCAGCATTGCCGAGAAGGAGGTGCTCATGGGTACCGTGGTGGGCCTGAACAAGAAGGAGGTGGTGATCAACATCGGGTACAAGTCCGAGGGTGTGGTCCCCATCAGCGAATTCCGCTACAAGCCCGACCTGAAGATCGGTGACCAGGTGGAGGTGTATATCGAGCGCCAGGAGGACCGTGGCGGCCAGATGCTGGTGAGCCACAAGACGGCCCGTGTACACAACGCCTGGATCCGCGTGAACAACGCGATGAACAGCAACGAGATCATCACGGGCTACGTGAAGTGCCGCACCAAGGGCGGCCTCATCGTGGACGTGTTCGGCATTGAGGCCTTCCTGCCCGGAAGCCAGATCGATGTGAAGCCCGTGCGCGACTACGACCAGTACGTGGGCAAGAACATGGAGTTCAAGGTGGTGAAGATCAACCAGGAGTTCAAGAACGTGGTGGTCTCCCACAAAGCGCTGATCGAGGCCGAACTGGAAGCCCAGAAGAAGCAGATCATCGGCGGCCTGGAGAAAGGCCAGGTGCTGGAGGGCACCGTGAAGAACATCACCAGCTACGGCGTGTTCGTGGACCTGGGCGGTGTAGACGGCCTGATCCACATCACCGACCTGAGCTGGGGCCGCGTGAGCCACCCCGAGGAGGTGGTGAAACTGGACGAGAAGATCAATGTGGTGATCCTCGACTTCGACGACGAGAAGCGCCGCATCGCCCTCGGCCTGAAGCAGCTGAGCGCCCACCCCTGGGACGCCCTGCCCGCCGAGATGGAGGTGAGTGCCAAGGTGAAAGGCAAGGTGAGCGTGATCACCGACTACGGCGCGTTCGTGGAGGTGGCCCCCGGCGTGGAAGGCCTGTTGCACGTGAGCGAGATGAGCTGGAGCCAGCACCTGCGCAGCCCCAAGGACTTCCTCAAGGAAGGCCAGGAGATCGAGTGCGTGGTGCTCAACATCGACCGCGAGGAGCGCAAGATGAGCCTGGGCATGAAGCAGCTCGCTCCCGATCCCTGGGCCGACATCGAGTTCAAATACCCGGTCGGCAGCAAGCACACCGCCAAGGTCCGCAACTTCACCCACTTCGGCATCTTCGCAGAGCTGGAGGAAGGCGTGGATGGCCTCATCCACATCAGCGACCTCAGCTGGACCAAGCGCATCAAGCACCCCAGCGAGTTCTGCAACGTGGGCGACTCCATCGAGGTGATGGTGCTGGAGGTGGACAAGGACAACCGCCGCCTCAGCCTGGGCCACAAGCAGGTGGAGGAGAACCCCTGGGAGGTGTTCGCCACCGTATTCACCCCGGGCAGCGTGCATGAAGGCACCCTTACCGGCCGTGCCGGCCAGAACTTCGTGGTGAGCCTGCCCTACGGTGTGGAAGGCTCCGTGAGCGCCAAGCACCTGAAGAAGGCCGATGGCTCGAAAGCCGAGCTGGAGGAGAAGCTGCCCTTCATGGTGCTCGAGTTCAACGCCGACGCGCGCCGCATCACCCTGAGCCACACCCGCACCTTCGAGGAGGGCGATGAGCCCATGGAGACGGTGAGCAAGGGCAAGCGCACCCGCAAGGAAGGTGACGGTGCCGCCACCAGCGCCAGCGTGAAGAGCGTGAACGAGAAGGTGGAGAAGAGCACCCTGGGCGACCTCAGCGTGCTCAGCAGCCTGAAGCAGAGCATGGAGCAGGGCGAGCGCGCCAAGAAGGCCGACGAGGCCGAAGGCGGCGAAGCCTGATCCAGCCAAGGCAAGCGAAAACGAATGGGCCGTTCCGCGATCGCGGGGCGGCCCTTCGCTTTCAGCCCGTGATGCGTGAGGAGGGACCGGCGCTCAGGCCGGTCGCGCTGCGCCATCTTTGCATGGCATGAAAGCGCTCCTGCTCGCGGGCTCCCTGTTGGCCTTCGCCGCCCACGACTTCTTCGTCTCCATCCTCACGATCCGCCACAAGCCGGAGACCCGGACCCTCGACCTCACCTGGCGCATCACCGCGCACGACATCGAGCACACCCTGGAGAACGTGGCCCCGCTGAAGCTCGGCTCTTCCAAAGAGCACCCCAAGGCTGATAGCCTCCTCAACGCCTACTTCAAGCAGCACCTGGTGCTCTTCCAGGAGAAGCAATTGAGCTGGAATTGGATCGGCAAGGAGCTCGATGGCGAAACGCTCTACTGCTACCTGCAGGTCGAAGGCATCTCAACCCCGGAAGGCCTGCTCGTGCACAACACCCTCTTGCAGGACCTCTTCTACGAGCAGCAGAACCTGGTGCATGTGGAAGGCTGGAAGCTGCCTACTCGGTCGCATACGTTCGTGCGGGGGAGTGTGGGGCATAGATTCACTTGGTAATCGTCAAATCTCAACGCCCCATGACGTTCCTCGAACTTGCAAAAGCTGTTATCCAAGCAGCAGATCAGGCCCTCACAGCCCAGGAGATGTGGTCTTATGCTGACAAGCATGACATGACCAAAGAGCTTGGGTCAAAAGGCAAGACCCCATGGGCCACGTTAGCTGCAAGGCTTTACGTTGAGGTTCGAGACAATCCCAAAAGCGAATTCGTTGCAATTGGAAGGCAACCAATCCGGTTCGGCCTGAAAGGCAAGCACTCGGAGAACAGCGTTCAAGCAGCAGCTGGAACGGATGGTGATGAGAAGTCTTCTTACTCTGAGCTGGATCTGCACCCGCTGCTCGTGTTCTATGCCGATTCCTCGCCGCACTTCCGCGGTGCCAAGCTCAAGACCATCGATAGCCGCAAGTCCAAGAAGCAGATGAAGGGGGTGAACGAGTGGATCCATCCGGACATCGTTGGCGCCTACCTTCCGTTCAAGGATTACAAGAACGAGCTCTTGGACCTAACGGACCTGCTCTCGGTCTCGGCGATCCGGTTCTACTCATTCGAGCTGAAGAAGGAATTGAACACCAGCAATTTTCGGATGCACTACTTCCAAGCCGTGTCGAACTCGAGCTGGGCCCACGAAGGATATCTGGTCGCATTGAAGATCGATGGATCCGTGGTTGAGGAAACGCGCAGCCTTGTTGAGACCTTCGGCATCGGGCTCATTCAGCTTCAAGCCGACAACGTCGAACAATCCGAGATCCTCGTTCCGGCCAAGCAAAGGGCACAGCTGGACCTTGATGCCATGGATAAGCTCGCAGGCGAGAATGGCGAGTTCAGCTCCTTCCTGAAGAGCATTACGAAGGACATCAGGGCGCGTCGGATCATGTCGTCGGAGTACGATGAAGTCTTCTCACCAGAGAAGATGACGGCTCACATCGATTGGCTCGGCATGCGCCATGGGCATAGCGAGTAACCTGTTAGCGACCTCCTTTCGCGGGGTCTTGGTGAACCACAAGGCCCCGCTGAAGCTCGGCTCTTCCAAGGAGCACCCGAAGGCCGATAGCCTCCTCAATGCCTACTTCAAGCAGCACCTGGTGCTCTTCCAGGAGAAGCAATTGAGCTGGAATT
>CAZJTB010000320.1:0-3939 GCA_964548485.1 uncultured Chryseobacterium sp.
CGATGAGGATGATGATCTGGCCGAAGAGCGCGCTGTTCATCATGCGGCCCGCCGCGCCGCCCACCACGCCATCCATGCGGGGCTGGTCGAGCCGGCCGGTGCCGAGCCCGTGGTGCTTGCCGTGCAGCCGGTGCAGCACGGCCTCCACGATGATCACGGCGCCATCCACGATGAGGCCGAAATCGAGCGCCCCGAGGCTCATGAGGTTGCCGCTCACGCCGAAGAGGTTCATCATGATCACCGCGAAAAGCATGCTCAGCGGGATCACCGAGGCCACCACGAGTCCCGCGCGCAGGTTGGCGAGGAAGAGCACCAGCACGAGCACCACGATGAGCGCGCCCTCCAGCAGGTTCTTCTCCACGGTGTGGATGGCGTTGTCCACCATCTTGGTGCGGTCCAGGAAGGGCTCGATCACGACGCCCTCGGGCAGGCTCTTCGAGATCTCCTCGATGCGGGCCTTCACGCGCTTGATCACCTCGCTGCTGTTGGCGCCCTTCAGCATCATCACCACCGCGCCGGCCACCTCGCCCTCATCGTTGTGCACCATGGCGCCATAGCGCGTTGCCGCTCCGATGCGCACCTCGGCCACATCGCGCAGCAGCACGGGCGTTCCGCCGGGCAGCAGCTTGATGGGGATGGTGCGGATGGCCTCCATGCCGCTGAGCAGCCCTTCAGTGCGGATGAAGAGCAGCGCCGGCCCCTTCTCGATGTAGGCGCCGCCGGTGTTGGCGTTGTTGCGCGCCACGGCATCGCACACCTCGCTGAGGGTGATGCCCATGGCGCTGAGCCGAGTGGGGTCCACGGCGATCTCGTACTGCTTCAGCAGCCCGCCGAAGCTGCTCACATCGGCCACGCCCACCGTGCCCAGCAGCTGCCGCCGCACGATCCAATCCTGGATGGTGCGCAGGTCGGTGGCGGTGTAGCGGCCCTCAAAGCCCGGCTTGGCGCGCACCACGTACTGGTAGATCTCGCCCAGCCCGGTGGTCACGGGGGCGAGCTCGGGCTTGCCCAGGCCATCGGGGATGCTCACCTGCGCGAGCCGCTCGACCACCTGCTGGCGCGCCCAGTACACGTCGGTGGCATCGTCGAACACGATGGTGACCACGCTGAGGCCGAAGCGCGAGAAGCTGCGCTGCTCGATGATGCCGGGGATGTTGCGCGTGGACTGCTCCACGGGGAAGGTCACCAGGCGCTCGATGTCGCCCGCGCCGAGCGCTGGGCTCACGGTGATCACCTGCACCTGGTTGTTGGTGATGTCGGGCACGGCATCGATGGGGAGGTGCGCCACGTTGTAGGCGCCCCAGCCCACGAGGCCCAGGACCAGCAGGCCCACGATGAGCTTCTGGCGGATGGAGAATGCGATGATGCGGTCGAGCATGACGGATCCGTTCGGTTGGTGTGATTGCACCGCGGCGCCACGCATAGCGGCACCTGGGTCCGACCGGACATCACGCTATGGAGGCGGCCCGGCCTGTGATCAGGCCTGGGTACGCGGCGGCCGCAACAGATCGGTGCAATGGCCGCTCAGCAGGCCATCGGCATCGGGCAGCGGGAAATCCCGATCGCCGGTGCGCTCCGGGAAGCTCACGGCACGCGGCGGCTCATGGCCGATCACCTTGGTGGAACCGAGATCTATTCCGGAACCATGGTTATGCTGCTGGAACGGCAGATCATCATGCGACCGGCTGCTCTCGCGGTGCTCTCGATCCGCATAATGCAGCCCTAAGAACTCAATGAAGCCCATCCCGGGATGCTCTGCCTTGTGCTCCGCATAATGCTCCAGCAAAGCGGGCACATGCACCCAATCATGGCCGAACACGAGGTTCAGGGCCATGAAGGCCATCAGCGCGATATGGAACACACGGTTCACGCCGCGAAAGTAACGGGGGCCGGTCGAAGGGATCGTGAGCCAAGTCATCCAAGCGGCGGCTATCCATCCTGGCCCATCATAGCCGAAGGCAAAGCGCGGTGGTGAGCACCATGTTCGTCTGCGAAGGAACGCCGCGCCCGTCCAGGAAGTAGTTGCTGTCGGAACCGAGCAAGCGGCCCTCGATGCGCCACATGGCGTGGTCGTTGATCCGCAGGTCGATGCCCAGGCTGGCCCCGAGCAAAGCGCCGCCGCGCGCCAGCACCACGGGTACGTCATCCATGAAGTACTCGATCCGCCCATTTCCCCACCAGCGCCCGGCGATGCGCTGGCGGTAGATGCCCACCACGGCGAGCCAGCCGCTGTTCACGCCCTCCACGCGACTCGGATGGCCCTCCTGGAAGCCCATGTCCACACCTAGGACCGACCCGTAGTTCTCGCCTTCGTTCTGCGCGTAGAAGTTGTTATATACCCGCCAGGCCCCGGTGCTGTCCGGCCCCATGCTGCCCACGAAGGTGCTCCAGTTCAGGACAATCCCTTCGCCATCATCGTAACGCACTTGGGTGCCGAACGCGGGCCGCTGATTGCCGGCTTCGCGCTGGATGCGCTGCCAGCCGTTGAGCAGCAGACCGGCCACCTCCAGCCGCTTCCAAGGCTTCGCGCTGATTTTCGCACCGGCCTCGTAGTAGGGTGAATTCTCGGCCACCAGGCTGCGCGTGAGGTTCGGGCAATCCATGCCGATCACGCTCTCGAAGCCGATGTGCGAGGGGAAAATGCCCGCATCCACCCACACATCGCCCTTGGCGGAGAGCCGCACGCCTACCTGCGCCTCATACACGCTGCGCAGCATGTCAGGCTCGCCGGCCAGGTTGTACTGCGCGTAGGTGCCGCCCATCAGCCCCACCGCGCCACGGACCGACTCGCGCTTGAGCTCCGCGCGCAGCAGCAGCAGGTTCGCATTCACCTCATTGTGCCGCTTGTGGTTGTAGAGGAAGGAAGGTCGCTCGCCGCTGCCGGGCTGGGCGAAGTCGTATGCATAGTACACCTCGGCATAGCCCGAGAAGCGCACCGACGTGCTGTCTTGCGCAACCACGAGCGGACCGCTCAGCACGAACAGGGACAGCAGGAGCACCGGGCGGCGCATGAACCAAAGATGCGGCTTGGCCCGGATCGCGGCGTCATTCCCACGGCGATCTTCGCGCCGATGGCCACCGAACGACTCTTCTCCGCTTTCTCCCCCGCCACGCGCGAGCAATGGGAGGCCGTTATCAAGAAGGAACTGAAGGACAAGGAACCGTCTTCGCTGAATGTGAATGTGCATGACCGGGAGCTGGCACCGTTCCACATGCCCGGCGAGGGCGATGTAGGCGGGACCCGCCGCCGGGGGGTGAAGCGCGACGGGAATCCCTGGCGCGCCACGGTGGAAGTGGATGCCGATAGCAGCGACGCCAACCAGCAGCTGCTGGCCGCCTTGATGGGCGGCGCGGACGGCGCTGTTCTTAGCGGCAGCATGGCCAACCTGGCCGATGCGCTGTCCGATGTCATCCTGGGCGCAGTGGATCTTCAGTTGCGTAACGGCAGTGTGGCCGCCCTGCATTGGATCGTGAAGCATGCGGTGGAACAAGGCTCGGCTCCGTCCGAGGTGAGCCTCTGCGCCGGTCTGTCCTACGACACACCCGACCTCGTCCAGCTTAACAATGAACTGAAGGCCTATCCCCGTGTGCGCTTCTGGGAAGTGGATGACCGCCAGCACGGAGGCAGCTCGGCCCATGCGGCCCTGCAGCGCGGCAAGGAACGGCTCCAGGCCCTCGTGGATGCAGGCATCCCGGCAGATGACGCCTGCGCCCGCCTCCAATTCCGCCTGCACCTCAGCGACGACCTCTTCCATGAAGTGGCCCGCCTGCGCGCCTTCCGCGAGGCCTGGGCCGCCGTGGTGGATGAATTCAAGCCGGAGCATGATTGCTCGCATACCACGTGGATACAGGCCGTCGTCTCTTACACTGCCGAGACGAAGTCAGCACACGAGAACCTCATCCGGGCCACACTGCAAGCTGTGTCCGCGATCACAGGCG
>CAZJTB010000321.1:0-3915 GCA_964548485.1 uncultured Chryseobacterium sp.
GCACGGCCTCCCATCGCGTGCCGTCGTGTCGTCGGAGGCCCGGCGCGCGGCCATGGAGAAGAGGCGCGCGGAGCACGACGCCCAGATGAAGGCTATCCTGACGCCTGAGCAGTACACGAAGTGGCTGGCGCTGCGCGATCAGCGCAAGGAGTCGATGGAGCAGCGCGATGCCCGGATGAAAGGCGGCATGGAGCGGCGCGAGCGGATGCGGGAGCGCAGGTAGCGGTAACGCGATGCGGAGGCGGGCGGCTATCCAGCGCCGTTGCGTCAGCTGGCCATCTTGCGCAGCAGCCCTTCGTTCGGAAGCCAGCCGCGGTCATCCATGCTGCACTCCTTCTTCAGCCGCAACGCGAAGTACATCTGCACCTCGCCCTTGCCCTTCACCTTGATGGGCCCGCGTGGCATGGCTTCGATGCAGTCCATCACCTGCGCGTACACCGGCCCGCTGATGTTGATGCGCCCGGCCTCGCTGTTGGCCTCCATGCGGCTGGCGAGGTTCACGGTGTCGCCCCAGATGTCGTAGGCGAACTTGCGCTTGCCCACCACCCCGGCCACCACGGGGCCGCTGTGCAGGCCGATGCGGATGGGCCATTCCTGCAAGCCCTTCGCGCGGCGCTCGGCGTTGCTCCGCTCCACGGCGTCCACCATGCCGAAGGCCATCAGCAGCGCGCGCAGCGCATGATTGGGCGAAGGGTCGGGCAGCCCGGCCGCGCACATGTAGGCATCGCCGATGGTCTTGATCTTCTCCAGGCCATGTTCCGCGCAGAGCTTGTCGAACAGGCTGAAGTAGTGGTGCAGCTCGCTCACGAGGGTGTCGCTGTCCATGCGGCTGCTGAAGGTGGTGAAGCCCTTGAAGTCGCTGAAGAGCACGGTGCAATGCTCGTAGCGGCGCGCATCGGCGCGGCCCTTGGCCTTCAGCTCCGCTGCGGTGGAGGCGGGCAGGATGTTGCGGAGCAGCTCCTCGCTGCGGTCCTTCTCCACTGCGAGCTCGCGGGTGCGCTGCTGCACGGTGCGCTCCAGGCGCTCGCGGTCGCGCCGCAAGCGGCGTTCGCGGAGCCGAACGAAGCCCAGGAAGCCCAGGAGGAGCGCGGCGCCGCCAGCGGCGCGGAATCCGTTGGTCTGCCAAAGTGGTGGCTCTATCCGGAAGGCGAAGGCCACGGGCTCCTCGGTCCAGACGCCGGTGGCGTTGCGCGCCATCACCTTGAAGGTGTACTCGCCGGGCGGGATATTGCTGTAGGTGACTCGGTCGGTGGCGGTGATGGGGCTCCAATCCGGATCGTGCCCTTCGAGGATGTAGCGGTAGCGCACCCGTTCCGGGAAAGCCAGGCTGATTCCGGTGAACCCGAAGGTGAGGTGGTTGCGGTCGTGCGGCAGCTGGAGGCCCATGGGCAGGCCGTTGCGGTCGATGCCCTTGCTCCAGGCGCTCCAATCGGGCTTCTCGAAGAAGAGGCGGAGGTCGGTGAGGTGGATGCGCGGCTCGCGCTCATCGGGTGCGATGCGTTGCGGCAGATGCCGCGTTGCGCCGCGCACGGTGCCGAACCACAGGCTGCTGTCCGAGTCGAACAGGCAGGCGTTGCGGAAGCACTCCGCGCCGATGAAGCCATCGTCGGTGCCATAGGAGTGGATGCGGAGCACGCGTTCCTGCATGGCATCGAGCTCCAGCATGTGGATGCCGCGCCGTGTTCCCAGCCACACGTTCTCCACGCCATCGAGCAGCACCTGCTCCACCGCGCTGCTGGCCAACCCATCGGCGGGCTGTATGCTGTCAGCACGGCTCCCTTGCAGGCGATAGAGCCCATGCGCCTCGGTGCCGATCCACAGATTGCCCGGCGTGTCGCGCGCGATGCAGGTCATGGAAACGCGCGGGAGGCGCTGCACGGGCTGCATGATCCACGGCATCCGTCGCGTGTTCAGCGCATAGAGGCCATCGGCGGTGGCCGCCCACAGCGTATCGCCGCTGCTGGCCATGGAGGCCACTGGCAGATCGCATCCGATGACGCGGGCGAAGCGCCCATCGCCCGGATTCACGTGCAAGCCTCGCTCGGTGCCCACCCAGTTTCGCCCTTCGCCATCCAGGTGGATGGCGAAGACGCGTTGTCCTTCGATGCCCGCGGAGATCCGATGGAAGCGCCGCTCGTCGTAACGCCACAATCCGTTCGATGCGGTGCCCGCGAGCAGGAAGCCTTCCACATCCTCGCCCAAGGCGATCACGAAGGCATCGGGCAATCCCTCGCTTGCGCCGTAGTGCCGCAGGCCACGGCCATCCCAGCTGGAGAGCCCTCCGCCGGCCGTGCCCAGCCAGAGGCGGCCATCGGGCGTGCGGTGCACGGCGCTCACCGTGCGCGAGCCCAGCCCGTCACGGTCGGTGAAATGGAGGAAGGCGTCATTGGTGAACTTGCTCAATCCTCCGAAGCCGGTTCCGATCCATACCGCGCCGCTGCGGTCTTGCATGAGGCAGCGAACGAGGTCGTGGCCCAGCCCGTTCGCCTCGCGCATGGCCGTGATGGTGGGGAAGCCGCCCGCGCGGCTCAGATGCAGCAGGCCGCCGGGCGTGCCGAACCAGAGGTCGCCATCGTGCGTGCGCAGCGCCGCTTGGAGATCGGATTCGGGCAGGCTGAGCGGGAAGCTTCCCGTGAAGCGCAGCTCGGGTGCCAGCGTGGAGAGCGCGGTATCCAGTTCCAGGAAGCCATTCGCCGTGGCTACCACAAGGCCATCATCATCAGCGAAGAGGGCTTGCACCCGGCGGTGGGGCAGGGCGTAGCGCGCCACCGGTCGCCATTGGCCACCATCCAGCACGAAGAGCCCGCTATCGGTGCCGCAGACGGGGCGGCCACGCCCGTCGGAAGCCAGCGCCAGGGCATTCAAGCTGGCCAGGCCATTCGACGGTCCATGCTGGAAGGGGCGGTCATCGCGCCATTGCCACACGCCATTTCCCGAAGTGGCCCACCAGATCGCATCGCCAGCAGCCATCACCGCGCGCACCGCTGGGCCGGGACCCTCATGCACCACGGAAATGGCGCCTCGCTGCCAGCGGCCCAGCGCGCCATTGCCGAAGCCCATCCACACCGAGCCGTCGGGTGCGGCGGCCAAGGCGGTAACCTGATCGTGCGGCAGGCCCTGCTGCCGGGTGTACCCCTCGAAGCGCAGGCCATCGCTGCGCGCCGCGCCCTGCGCCGTGCCGATCCAGAGGTAGCCATCGGCATCCTCGCAAAGGGCGTTCACGCTGCTGCTCGGAAGGCCTTGCTCCAACGAGTAGGTGCGCAGGTTGTATTGCTGCGCCAGCGCATCCGGTGCCAAGGCCACGAAGAGCAGGGCCAGGCCAGCGAAACGGTGCATGGGTGAAAAGTAGGGGTCGTTGGGCCGCGCGCAGCCGGGACGCGCCTTGTCCGGCAGGGGGCGGGCCATGGCCGCAGGCGCTCCTGGTGGGATCCGGCGCGGCCAGCAGGGACCGTGCCGTTCGCGGTTTGGAAATGGCCCGATCACGATCTACCTTCAGCCTCACCAACCAATACCCCTTCCCATCATGAACATCACCTTCAACGAGCTGCGGCGGATCAAGGACAATCTGCCTGATGGGAGCATCCACCGCATAGCCAAGGAGCTCGATGTGAGCGTGGAGACTGTGTGGAACTATTTCGGCGGATACACCCATCCGAACGGGAGGCCCATGGGCGTGCACTTGGAGCCCGGCCCCGATGGCGGCGTGGTGGCGCTGGACGACACGCGGATCCTCGACATCGCGCAGCGCATCCTTGATGAGAGCCACGCGCACGCGTGAAGCCTTGCGGCTGTGCCTGCCGCCAGGCAGGGGAGTGAGCGGTCCTGATGGGGCCGCTTTCTCGTTCAGTTCTTCCCTTTCCGCGGGAACTTCGGCTTGGGCTCGTAGAAGCCCTGCTTCTTCTGGTAACCGCCGCG
>CAZJTB010000322.1:0-3893 GCA_964548485.1 uncultured Chryseobacterium sp.
CACATTGCCAAACGGCGCGCGCATCGACCTGCATGACGCCGCAGGCCGCGTGGTGCGCGGCATTCTGCTCGCGGGCCAGCAGCAGCTTTCCCTTGCGGGACTGGGCCCCGGCCTGTACGCGTGGCGCTGCACCGCCGATGGCGCGCTGCTGGGCCATGGCATGGTGGCCGTGGAGTGAAGCCTTCGCACCGACGGGCATTCGCGCTGCCACAGGCCACGTGGGCATGAACGCGGGCCGGGCGGCAATGGCCATAGCCGCTTCCTTTGCCGCATGCCCAACACCATCCTCATCACCGGCGCCACCGCCGGCTTCGGCGAAGCCACCGCGCGCCGCTTCGCCGCCGAAGGCTGGCGTGTCATCATCACCGGCCGCCGCAAGGAGCGCCTGGAGGCCCTGCGCAAGGAGCTCGAGGGCCTGCATGGCAAGGTGGAGGGCCCGGCCATCGCCCACACGCTGCACTTCGATGTGCGCGACCACGACGCCGTGGCGCACGCCATCGCCGCGCTGCCGGAGGAGTGGAGGAGCATTGATGCGCTGGTGAACAACGCCGGCCTCGCGGCGGGCTTCGACCCCATCCAGGAGGGCCGCCTGGACGACTGGAACGCCATGCTGGACACCAACGTGAAGGGCCTGCTGCACGTGAGCCGCGCGGTGATGCCCGGCATGATCGCGCGCGGCAAGGGGCACATCATCAACATCGGCAGCGTGGCCGGCAAGGAGGTGTACCCCAGGGGCAACGTGTACTGCGCCAGCAAGCACGCGGTTGATGCCCTCAGCAAGGCCATGCGGCAGGACCTCCTTCCCCACGGCATCAAGGTGACACAGATTGCCCCCGGCCTAGCCGAGACCGAGTTCAGCCTGGTGCGCTTCAAGGGCGATGCCCACAAGGCCAAGCAGGTGTACCTGGGCCTGGAGCCCCTGAATGGCGATGACATCGCCAACCTGGTGTGGTTCGCCGCCAACCTGCCGTCGCACGTGTGCATCAACGACCTGGTGGTGACGCCCACGGCGCAGGCCGCCAGCACGCAGGTGCATCGCAGGGGCTGAGCTACTTTCGGCGCCCAAAGCGCGCGCCATGAACAACGGCAACTGGGCCAAGACCCTCCTCTTCACCCTCATCGGCTTCGGCTTGGGCTGGGCCATCTGCTGCCTCACCTGCGGCCGCTGCGCCGGAGGCTCGTGCGGCCGCGGCCAGGCGGCCTGCCATGCCGAGGCCTCGTGCGGGCACGGCATGGGCCACGGCTCCTGCTGCAAGGGCGGCAAGGCCCTGGAAGCGCACCATGGCCACGACCACCATCACGCCGGGCCCGACACCGCAGCCGCGCACTGAGCCATGCCCCGATTCCTCAAGCGCATCCTCATCGCCGTGCTGGCCATCGCGGCGGCAGGCCTCATCGCCTTCCAATGGATGAAGGCCAACACCAAGAAGCTCAGCCCCGAGGAGACCTACACCTATTACGCGGGCGACTTCCGGCTCAGCGTGACCTATTGCCGTCCCTTCAAGAAAGGGCGCGACATCTTCGGCGGGCTGGTGCCCTACGGCAAGGTGTGGCGCACGGGCGCCAACGAGGCCACGGTGCTGAAGGCGACCCAGGACTTCACCTTCGGCACCACGCCCGTGAAGGCCGGCACCTACACGCTCTGGACCCTGCCCGGCCCCGAGCAATGGGAGGTGTACCTGAACAGCGGCAGCTACTCGTGGGGCGTTGACTTCGACGGCAACGCGCAGCGCGACCCGGCGAAGGACGTGGCCAAGGCCGTCGTGCCCGTGACCAGCCTGCCCGAAACCGTGGAGCAGTTCACCATCAGCGTGAGCGATGAGGGCACCGACCTGCTGCTGCAGTGGGACGACGTGCTCGTGGCCGTTCCGATCAAGCACTGAGGCATGCAGTTCACCGCAGAGCAGATAGCCGAGCTTCTCGAGGGTGAAGTGGATGGCGACCCGCAGGTGCTCGTGAACGACCTGGCCAAGATCGAAGAGGCCCGCAGCGGAACGCTCACCTTCCTGGCCAATCCGATCTACACCGAGTACATCTACAAGACCAAGGCGACCATCGCCATCGTGGCGCGCGGGTTCGCTCCGCAGCACCCGCTGCCCAAGACGCTCACGCTGATCCGCGTGGCCGATCCGCGCATGGCGTTCACGCAACTGCTCGAGCGCAACAGCGAGCTGCGCTACGAGAAGAAAGGCGTTGAGCAGCCGAGCTTCGTGAGCCCCAGCGCCAGGCTGGGCAAGAACGTGTACATCGGCGCATTCTGCTATGTAGGCGACGATGTGGTGCTGGCCGATGGCGTGAAGGTGTTCCCCAACTGCTACATCGGCGATGGCGTGCGCCTGGGAGCCGGCACACGCATACATGCCGGCGTGAAGATCTACCACGGCACCGTCATGGGCGAGCATTGCGTGATCCACAGCGGCGCGGTGATCGGGGCCGATGGATTCGGATTCGTGCCCAATGCCGATGGCGGTTACGAGAAGATGCCGCAGGTGGGCAACGTGGTCCTCGAGGACCGCGTGGAAGTGGGCGCCAACACCACCATCGACCGCGCCACGCTGGGCACCACGCGCATCCGTGAAGGCACCAAGCTCGACAACCTGATCCAGATCGGCCACAACGCCGACATCGGCAAGCACAACGTGATCGTGGCGCAAACCGGCATCGCGGGCAGCACGGTGATCGGCGATCGGAACCAGATCGGCGGGCAGGTGGGCATCGCGGGCCACCTCACCATCGGCAACCATGTGCGCATCGCCGCCCAAAGCGGCGTCGGCTCCGACATCGGCGATGGCCGCACGGTGCAGGGCTCGCCCGCATTCGACAAAGGGCCCTACGACCGCAGCTACGTCGTGTACCGGAAGCTGCCCGAGCTGCTGAAGCGGATCGAAACGCTGGAGAAGGCCCTTGCCGAAGCGCTGAAGGCCAGGGACCCGGAGTGAGCGGCTCATCGGCACGCCCTCCCCGCCTACCTTCGCCGGGCCTCGCAAGCCCGAAGCATGAGCGACAAGCAGCACACCCTCCGGAGCAGCGCCATCGTCAAGGGCGTAGGCCTGCACACCGGCGAGCCCGTCACCCTCACCCTGCGCCCCGCGCCCGTGGGCCACGGCTACAAGTTCCAGCGCACCGACCTCGACGGCGAACCCATCATCGAGGCCGATGCCGACCTGGTGGTGAGCACCGCGCGCGGCACCACGCTCGGGAAAGGTGATGCCGTGGTGAACACCACCGAGCACGTGCTCAGCGCGCTCTACGCCCTGGGCGTGGACAACTGCCTGCTGCAGCTCAGCGGGCCCGAGGTGCCCATCATGGACGGCAGCGCCAAGCCCTTCGTGGACGCCATCGAGGGCGTGGGCCTGCAGGAGCAGGACGCGCCCCGCAACTGGTACGTGCTCAAGGAGCCCATCTGGTTCGAGACCCAGGAGCGCGGCACCGAGATGCTGGCCGTGCCCGCGCCGGGCGGCGAGTTCCGCATCACCGTGATGGTGGACTACAACAGCCCCGTGCTGGGCACGCAGCACGCCAGCATGTACCGGGCCGAGGAGTTCAAGGACGAAATCGCCCCCTGCCGCACCTTCGTCTTCCTGCGCGAACTGGAGCAGCTGGCCAAGGCCGGCCTCATCAAGGGCGGCGACCTGGACAACGCCATCGTGATGGAGGACCGCGAAGGCACCACCCGCGAGCAGCTCATGGAGCTGGCCAAATTGCTGGGCAAGGAGTACCATGATGTGGAGATACGCCGCAACGGCGTGCTCAACACCACCGATTTGAAGTTCTACAACGAGCCCGCGCGCCACAAGCTGCTCGACATCGTGGGCGATCTGGCGTTGGTGGGCCGCCCCATCAAGGGCCACATCCTGGCCGCGCGCCCAGGCCATTTCGGCAACACCAGCTTC
>CAZJTB010000323.1:0-3892 GCA_964548485.1 uncultured Chryseobacterium sp.
AAGGGCATCGGCGACGATGCCGCCGTCATCGACCCCCAGGGCCTGCACCAGGTGGTCACCACCGACATGCTCCTCGAAGGGGTCCACTTCGACCTCGGCTATGCGCCGCTGAAGCACTTGGGCTACAAGGCCATGGTGGTCAACCTCAGCGATGTTTACGCCATGAACGCCGTGCCGCGTCAGGTGATCGTGGCGCTCGGCCTCAGCAACCGCTTCCCCGTGGAGGCCGTGGACGAGCTGTATGAGGGCATGCTGCTGGCCTGCAAGAACTACGGCGTCGATCTCGTGGGCGGCGATACGTGCAGCAGCCGCAGCGGCCTGGTAATCGGTGTCACGGCCATCGGCGCGGCGAAGCCGGAGGACATCGTGTATCGCAACGGCGCCAAGGAGAACGAGCTGCTGGTGGTGAGCGGCGACCTCGGCGGTGCATTCATGGGCCTGCAGATCCTGGAGCGCGAGAAGGCCGTGTTCACCGAGACCGGCGCGCAGCCCGACCTCGGCGGGCACGAATATATCCTGGAGCGCCAACTCAAACCCGAGGCGCGCAAGGACATCATCGAACTGCTTGCGAAACTTAACGTGAAGCCTACGGCCATGATCGACATCAGCGACGGCCTGGCCAGCGAGGCCATCCACATCGCCCGCGCATCGGGCCTCGGCGTGCGCCTCTTCGATGAGAAGCTGCCCATCGACCCCAGCACCTACCAGACCGCGCGCGACTTCGACCTCGACCCCAGCACCTGCGCCCTCAACGGCGGCGAGGACTACGAACTGCTCTTCACGGTTGCACAAGCAGACTACGACAAGATCAAGGGCAACCCGAGCCTCACCGTGGTGGGCCACATGACCGACAAGGCCAGCGGCTACACCTTGGTGGACAAGCAAGGCGGCCTCCACGAGCTGCGTGCGCAGGGCTGGGATGCGTTCCTGAAGCAGTCCTAGGCTGCGCGCTCCATACCGGCTGCACGCTCGCGGATGCATTCAGCCAATGGGCGGCCTTTGAGCTTGCTAATTGCCCAGGCCACCGGGTCCAGGTAGTCGAGCACCACGCGTTCCTGTGGGTCCTCGAGGATAGCCAGCGCGTCATCGCGGAACGCAGCCAGCGCCGCGCCTTCCTCGGCATCGCCGTGCGCCTGGATGAGCTGGGCGACCAAGCGGAGCATCCGCGCCTCGAAGCGGTGCGGGCGCCCATGCACCTTCAGGAAGCGCTCCGTGTTGCGATGGGCGTAGGCCAGGAGCTCATGCTTGCCCGCATCGTGCAGGAGGATCAGGTGCAGCAGGCGGGCGAAACGGCTCACATCGCCGTGGTCGTCGTGCCGTGTGGCATTCAGCAGGTCGTTGATCCAGCGCAGCGCTCGGCCGGTCTGCCCGGCCACGAAGTGCGCGCAGGCGCATTCGTATTGCAGCGCCGCGCGCCGCACCGGGCCAAGGTGCTGCCGGTGCCGCTCCAGCCCGCGCTCCACCAATGGGATCAGCTCGAGCGCCTTCGCTGCATCGCCCAGCCGCAGGTGCATGCCCAGCTCCAGGCTCGCCGTGGTGGCGAAGAGCTTCAGGTCGAGGTCCTCGGTTTCCGGAAGATTCCATTGGCCGGGCAGCTGCCGGTACCGCTTCAGCAGCGTGAAGGCCTCCTCATACAGTCCGCATTGAACGGTCACGAAGGCCAGGTTGCTCATCGCGCCCAGGATCAGGTTGGGGTCGTCCGTGAATGCATCGCGCTCCTGTTCCAGCAGGGCCACCGCGGATTGCAGGTGGGTGCGTGATCGTTCATGCTCGCCCAGCGCGAAGGCCGCTGCGGCCCGGATGTGGTGATGCAGGAAGCGCGCCCGCGCCGTGGAGAGCGTGGCGCCTTCGCGGAGCAAGGGGTCATGCAGGAGCTCCCGCACCTGCGCGGCTGATTCGGACTCGCGCGCGGCGCCGAGGCGGTACATGCGCAGGAAGAGCCGGCTCTTGAGGATCCACAGGTGGTCCACCTCCTCGCGCGCCGATTGGATGACGTGATCGGCCTGCTCCAGGGCATCCAGCTCGCTTTCCTGGATGCCGTGGTAGTTCCGGCATTCGATCAAGCGCCGCTCCCAGTCGCGCGCGGCAATCAGTGCCGAGGCGCGCTCATGGCGCTGGGCCAGCTTGCGGGCGCTGGCGAGCACCTTGGCCGCATCGGCATAGAGCGCCCGCTGATGCAGCAGCTCCACCTGGTGCAGCAGCCCGTGCACGCGCGCATCCACGGAGCTATCCGCATGGAAGCGCTGCAGGCTGTGCAGGATGGATTCATAGAGCCTGCGCTTGGTGATCGCGAAGTGCCGTGTGAAAGGCGCCCCTTGGAAGCGCTCGATCAAACCATCCTCATCGTAGCGCTCCATGGCGGCCACCGCGTCGAACAGGGCTTGCTGATGGCTGGTGTGCTCATGGCCGTTGCGCGCAAGGTGCAGCTTGAAGTAGCGCTTCTCCGCCGGGCTCATGGAGCGGATGAGGCGATGCACGTGGTCCTGGCTCTTGTTCGGCATGGCGGAGCGCATTGCGCCAAGGAAAGGTATCCGCCATGTGGCTCTTGGCGCGTGGCTGCACGGGGAACGGGCCGGGTGGAGCAGGCTCGGGCGCAAATGAAAACGCCCGGGTTACCGGGCGCTCATCGAAAGAAGCGAATGCCGAGGGGGTCAGCTATTCGGCTTCTTCTTGCGGTTGCGTTCGCCATCGCCCACATCATCGCCATCGTCGCTGATGGAGCTGTTGTCGCCCGTCGAGCCGGGCTTGGCGGCATCCTGGCCTGCATCGTCCAAGGGCACGGTTATCACGCGCACTTTGCCGCTGCCGTCATCCATGCGCGCCGGAGCAAGGAGTTCATCCTTGGCGCAGCCCGTGAGCAGGAGCACTGCCAGCAAAGCGGCACCCAGAAGGCGTGAGGGGCTGAACAAGGACATCATGGCTGTACAAATGTAGGTGCGTCCAGGTCCGATTGCAAGCCCGTAACGGACTTTTTCTCAGGGGGGTGCAAGGGCAGCTCGATGGTCACAACCGTGCCTTTCTGCCGTTCCCCGTTCGAGGCCGACCGTTCCCTGGGGCCATCGATCCGGATGTCGGCCAAGTCGAGTTTCCGCAGCACATCGGCCCGGCCTTTCGTGATCTCGATTCCCCTGGAGATGTGGTCGGCCTCGGTACCGCGCTTCGCATCCAGGCTCCGATCCACCCCGATGCCGTCATCCTCGATGCGGATGGCCACGTGGTCGCGCTGCGGGTTCAGGCGCACCGAGATGCTCACGTGGCCTTGGCCGTCCATGGGCAGGATGCCATGCCAGATGCTGTTCTCGACATAAGGCTGCAGCATCATGGCGGGCAGGCGCGCAGTGCGCGCATCCACCTCGGGATCCACGGTGATCGAGTAGCGGAACTTGTCCTTGAAGCGCATGTGCTCGAGCTTCAGGTACAGCTCAAGGCGGTCGAGTTCCTCGGCGAGCGACGTGGTGTCGCTTTGGCTCGCATCGAGGTTCTTGCGGATCAGCTTGGCGAAGCTGGTGAGGTAGCGGCTCGCGGTTGCCCGGTCCTGCCGGTTGATGTGGAACTGGATGCTGTTGAGCGCATTGAACACGAAATGCCGGTTCATGTTGGCGTTCAGCGCCTGCTGCTCCAATTGAAGCATGCGCGACCGCAGCATGAGCTGACGGGTCTTCTCGCGTCGTTCGCGCCGGGCCGAACGGATGCGATGCACCAGGAAGGCGGCAAGGCCGGTCGCGCTCAATGCAATGGCGAAGAACCACCAGCGCGCCCAGAAGGGTGGGTCGATGCGGAAGGAGAAGCTGGCGGGCGCGCTCCACGCGCCATCGGCCACCGCGGCGATCACCTCGAAGGTGTAGTGGCCATGCGGCAGGTTGCTGTACGAGGCGAAGCGCGCATCGGTGGC
>CAZJTB010000324.1:0-3108 GCA_964548485.1 uncultured Chryseobacterium sp.
AAGTTGCAGTAATCGAAACGCGAGAGGTTGTCGAGCGAGGCCCCCGTTGAGGAGATGCGCGAATAGGGCTCGATGCGTACCCCTGTGATGCAGTTCTTGAAGGTGGCATTGGAGCCGTGGATGCGGCCACCAGCGTAGCCCGCTACAGTGCTCCCATTTGCTGTCTGTCGGGTCGTCCACGCGCCAACAACTGCATTCTCAACCGTGCTGTTGGTGGGGTAGATCTTGCCTTGGTGGGGTGCCGCTTGAACGCCGATGTTGGAGGTGCCCTCTACCCGTATCCCCTGCCAGCGCTCACCTGGGCATGCGATGCTGGTGAAGGTGCTGTTGGTGGCGATCACAGTTCCCCCGCGCTCCACCACCACCTTGGCCTCATCGGCGAATTTGATGGTGAGGTTGCTGGGGTAGAGGCTGGCGCCGGGCTTCACCACGATGTCGCAGATGCAGGTGAGCGGCGAGGCGTTGCCGTAGGGGTTGCTGGTGGCGGTCCAGCTGGTGGTCATGCCGGGCACTTGCTCATGGCCATAGACGATGCGGCTGCCGCGGGTCTGCAGGAAGGCGCAGCAGGCACTGCGGTTCTGCGGGCTCAGGTAGCGGTCGTGCGCGATGCCGATGTCGAGGAAGCGCGGGGTGAAGCCGCAACCGATGGGGCGTTCGCCATTGAAGAGCTCCGGCGGCATCAC
Organism: uncultured Chryseobacterium sp.; assembly: GCA_964548485.1. Classification (GTDB taxonomy): domain Bacteria; phylum Bacteroidota; class Bacteroidia; order Flavobacteriales_F; family PHOS-HE28; genus PHOS-HE28. Next base: position 684 of record CAZJTB010000324.1, read on the forward strand.
CGGTCCGAAGGCGCTGCTGGTGAAGGCGACGGCCGCGAGGTTCTCCAAGCCTTGAAGCACGCCCACCTGGCCCTGCACCGGGATATAGACGGCGTTTCCGGTGCCCGCGAGGTTCTTGTTGCGGTAGATGCGGGCGCGGGTCCATTTGCTATCAAAACCCTGCCCGAAGGCGTAGCTCAGGTCGGTGAGGGCATCGCTCTCCAGGTCGAGGTGCGCCACGTAGGGCTGGGCTGTTTGGCAGTCAGTAGTTCGCTCGCCAGTGAGGTAGAGCCCCTGGCCATCGGCGCGGAAGGCGCAGCCCCGCAAACCGGTGCCCACGAAGGCCCCGCCGGGCAGGTTGATGGTCACAGAGCAGTTACCCGGTGAGGGATGCACGCTGTATCCTTTCGATTCCCCGATGAGCAGCGCGCCGGTGTTGCGGTCGAAGTAGTGGACGAGCAGGTTGTGGCCGCCATCCTGCAGATTCGGATACACGTACATGCTCCGTTGAGCGAATGCCAGTGCCAGGACATTCTCTTGCCGATCGGGTAGTGAGGTGAGGATGGCATCGGCGTCATGGAAGTACTCGAGGACATTCGTCGGGTTCCAGCTGGTCATATAGGGGACGCTCGGTGCATTCGTGATCGGGTTCACCTGGTACACGCCATTGCTCGCAACGCGGTACACGTAAATGCTCGGGGGCGTGATGAGGAAGAGCCAGTGATCTCCGTTGGCATTGGCCGATTCCACCAAACGGATGCGTGGTGTGCCGGTGCTCTCGCCGCCAACCGGCAGCAGTGCGCCAACCTTGTCGCTTGTTTGCAGCCCACCACCCTCAAAGGCCATGGATGCCAGCCACGGGGTGAACTGCTGGTAGGGCGCTGTGCCGAGCTCAGTGACCGCGTTGAGGAGCCTGCCTTTCCGGGCGCAAGTGGTGGGCGCAAGTGCCGGGAAGCGCGGGTTGTCCGCGTCCATGTCCAGCACGCTCCACTGCACATGTGTGCCCGTGAAACCGGGTTGGCCATCGCGCGGGATTGCCGAGAACAGGTAGAATAGGTTGCAGCTGCCCGGCACCGGTACGCTCACGAACTCCATTACGCCGGGTTCCAGGCAATCGGAGCAACCTTGTGCGCGCGCATCGGCGATCAAGTAGCCATCGCCATCGTAGAGCTTGCCGTCAACCGCGAAGAAGAGCAGCCGCCCATCGCCCGTGGTGCGGGCATGCTGCGAGCGCTGGGCCTGCTGGCCTTGGTACTGCACGGCGGCCGGGTAGCTCGAGTTATTCGGTACAGGCAGCGCCGTCACCGGGCCCACGGCACCATCGGTGCCCGGCGGCATCACCACCGATTGCGCGCCGATCGCCCAGGCATCCACCTGCGCGTGGGCGCGATTCCCGCCCAAGCCGCACCACGCGGCCAGGCTTGCCGCGAAAGCGGCGGTTCGTATGGTTCTCGAAGTCCTCATGGTCCAAAGGGTTTTGGTGCGGCGGAGTTGCCGCCATCAAACCTTTCGGTTCCGTTCGCGCATATCCCATGCGCGCCGCGCAGGTTCCATGCGTTCTTCATGCGTTTTTCGCATGAACCATGCGTTCTGCGCATAATGCGGTAGTGTCTCAGTTCGATCAGATGGAACTCAAATTCGTTTCCACCTTTTCCTTGATGAACAGGTGGAGCCAAAAATCAACCACCCCGGGTCGTTGCCCGGGGCGGGCTAACCAAGACCAGGCGGCTCGGCTACCACACCGGCTCTGCGCACAGGCACGCCGACCGCCTGTCCCGCGCGGATCGTGGACACCCACCGCACGTGGTGGTTCCTTGCTCATCTGCACGCTGCCGTCGTGTGCTCTTCTAGCCGGTAGCACTTCGGCGAACTGAGACTCTACCCATTATTCATGCGTCTCGCGCATGTTTCGTGCGCGAGCGGCGGGAGTGGTCTTTCGCAAGGTCCGCGCATCGCGGTCGCTGCGCCTTTTTGGCTACCGATGCCGTTCCTCGGTGAATGGCTTTGAGTGTTCGGCCAAGGCTTCTATTTTGGCGACCTATGCCATCCATGAACCGCTTTGCCCATGCCATCCCGATTCGCCAAGGAGTTGCGCAAGCTGCGCCATGATCAGAATCTCACCCAAGCGGCGATGGCCTTCAAGCTGCACGTGGATCCCAGCCGCGTAAGCCGTTGGGAGCACGGCGAGCTGCCGCCCTTGAATATGGTGGAACGCATCAGCGCCACCTTCGGCGTGAACGCGCACGAGTGGCTTCACGAAGCACCGCAACCGCCAGCTGCCGATGCGCTGGCGAATGAGCCGCGCGTGGTACACATGAAGCCGGAGCCTACGCGCAGCGAGGACGATGACAACTGGCGCAGCAAGGCCATCGACCTGCTCAGCCGGGTGACTGATCTGCTCGAATCGCTGATTAAGAATGCACGCGGGGGGGGGGGTAAGTAAACC
>CAZJTB010000324.1:3118-3879 GCA_964548485.1 uncultured Chryseobacterium sp.
ATGTGGTACGCTTTTGCGTAAACCCAGGGCAGGACGAGACATCAGGACGAGCATTAGCCTAAGCGACAAGTCGCACTGTGCGTTCAGATGCGGCTGTGGCCTTATGCCAGTTCGCATGACTGAGCCATTGACGAAGATCCCAACGATTGCTGAGGGGGCAGGGAAGTGAAGGAGGTAATGGACGCCAATTCCTCCTTCGCGTCCTTTGCCTTCCATGCAGAATGGCCCCCGGATTGATTGTTTCGCTCGTGCGCCTCAGTAAAATCAGAAGCCCCTTCGCCGATGGCAAAGGGGCTTCTGAGGAAAGCGGCTCAGCCTACAAGCTCTTCACATGCTTGTCCAGTTCCTGATGCAGCGCCATGCCGCGCAGGTTCTTGGCGATGATGATGCCCTCGGGGTTCACCAGGAAGCTCATCGGGATGGAGTTCACGCCGTAGAGCTGGGCGCCCTGGGATTGCCAGAACTTCAGATCGCTCACGTGGTACTTCCAGATCAGGTTGTCCTGGGCGATGGCCTGCTTCCATTGATCACGGCTGCGGTCGAGGCTTACGCTATAGACCTCGAAGCCCTTGGCGTTCGTGAATTTGGCCTTGCTGTATTTCTGGTAGGCCGCTACCACGTTGGGGTTCTCCGTGCGGCAAGGGCGGCACCAGCTGGCCCAGAAGTCGATGAGCACGAACTTGCCTTTCAGCTCGGAGAGCTTCAGCACCTTGGTGCTATCGGGGTTCATGAACGCTAGTTCGGGGGCTTTGTCTCCGATG
>CAZJTB010000325.1:0-3875 GCA_964548485.1 uncultured Chryseobacterium sp.
GCCATTCGCCATCCACATCAGGCAAAGTATCCGCCTGCTTCGCCTCGCCCCGATCTTCTTGGCTGCTGTCTGTCAACAGCTTCCTGTTCAAGGTACTTGCCAGGGCAATCAACTGCTGGCTTACGACCTGGCTTGCCTCCGCGAATCCATGGGCTATCGCTGGCTCAGCTGGAGCTCAGCCACCATTGGCCATCGGCTCACCGGCAGCCCGCAGGGCGCACGTGCCGAAGCCGCCGCCGACAGCCTGTTCCGCGCAAGCGGGCTGCCGGTGGTAAGCCGATTCCCGTTCCGCGCGCAAGCCTGGTCGCGCGGAACCATCCGGCTCACCGTGGGCGATGGCAGCGGGTTCCGGCATGTTTCGGCGGTGGCCCTGGCCAATACGCCCCTCGAGGCCAGCGTGGAGGCCCCCTTGGTCGACGCGGGCAATGGACTGCCCGACGACCTTGACGCCCTGGGCCAGCGCATTCAGGGAGCGGCCGTGCTCATCAACATCGGATTGGTGGCCGGCAAGGAGGGTGAGCGGAACCTGCATCGCAGCGAGAAAGCCAAGCTGGCCATCGATCGGGGCGCCGCGTCGCTGGTGTTCGTCAACCAGGCCGAAGGCCATGTGCTGCTCACCGGTACGGCATCCATCGATGGCTCGCTGATTCCTGTGCCCGCCGCCTGCGTTGCTGCCGAGGATGGCGCGCAGCTGCGCGAGGCGCTGGGCAAAGGCGCCGCGTTGAGCGTGCGCATCGGCATGTCGAACCGGAGCGCCATGGTCGAGGCCAGCAACATCATCGCCGAGCTGCCCGGCGCCACGGCTCCAGACGAGGTGATCGTGGTGGGTGGCCACCTCGACAGCTGGGACCTCGCCACCGGGGCCACGGACAACGGGCTGGGCTCATTCTCCATCCTCGATATGGCGCGCGCCATGGCCAGCATGCCCTTCAGGCCCGCGCGCACCATCCGCTTCGTGCTCTTCATGGGCGAGGAGCAGGGCTTATTGGGTTCGCGGGCCCTGGTGGAGCACTATCGCGCAACCGGTGAACTGTCCCGCGTGAAATGCATGGTCAACCTCGACATGAGCGGCAACCCGCAGGGATTCGGCGTAGGCGGGCCCGAGGGCTGGAGCGACCTGCTCCGCGCGAAGAGCGCGGCCATCCGTGAGTTGGACAGCGCTTCATTCGCCGGCCGGGTGAGCGAGGAGGTGTGGCTGCACAGCGACCACCAGCCCTTCCTGCTCGCGGGCGTGCCCGTGGTGTACCCGCTCAGCGACCTGGGCAAGCATGTGTACGGCTGCTATCACAGCAGCTGCGACGACATGCACCTGGTGGACCCGCAGGCTATGGTGAACAATGCGCGTTTCGTGGGCGCGCTGCTCTATCTGCTGGCATCGGAGCCGGTGCTGCCCCCGCACTTCAGCCGCGATGCCCTTCGGCAGCGGCTCGTGGAAGCGGGCCTGGAACAGCCATTGCGCATCGGGGGCGACTGGCCCTGGTGATCAACCACGCGACACGGCGGATACCGTCACTCGTCGGCGTTGTTGCCGCCATTGGCGCCCTTCATGCCCTCAAGGTCGCGGTCGAAGAGATAGAGCCCGCCTTTATCGCTACCGATCAGGTTCAGCTTATCGATGAGCGTGCGCGCCAGGGCCTCCTCCTCGATCTGCTCGCCCACGTACCACTGCATGAAGTTGTGCGTGGTGTAGTCCTTCTCCTTCAAGCACAGGTCAACCACGCCGTTGATTTCGTTGGTCACCCTGGTCTCGTGCTCCAGCAGGGCCTTGAAGATGTCGGTGATGCTCTTGAAGTTCGTTCCGGGCTGCTTCAGGGCGGGAATCACCGCGCGGCCCCCGCGCTCGTTGATGAATTTGACGAGCTTGAGCATGTGCAGGCGCTCCTCATCGCTGTGGCGGTACAGGAAGGCCGCGGTCCCGCTCAAACCCTGGTTCTCGGCCCAGGAGGCCATGGCGAGGTAGGCCTGGCTGCTGGAGGCCTCCACGGCCACTTGGCCATTGAGGGCTGCTTCGATCTTCTTGGAAAGCATGATTGCTTGGTTGTGGCGGCAAAGTAACCGCGTGGAGCGGCCCGCTGTTCAGCGCTTGTTGAAGTTGTTCATGGCAGCGGCAACCCCGAGCAGCCCGAACTGCAGAACGGCCTTCGCGGCCAGCTCGATGCGCTCCGGCAGCATCTTCTGCTCATCAGGGCTCCAGGGGCTGAGCACATACTCGCTCTGCCGCCCCCTGGGGAAGTCGCTGCCGATGCCGAAGCGAAGGCGCGGGAACTCCTCGGTGCCGATCGTCTCAATGATGCTGGCCAGGCCATTATGGCCGCCGGCGCCGCCCTTTGCGCGAATGCGGATGGCCCCGAAGGGGATGGCGAGGTCGTCGGTGATCACCAGCATGCGATCCGCAGGCACGCCCTCCTGCTCCATCCAGTAGCGGGCGGCCTTGCCGCTGAGGTTCATGAAGGTGCTCGGCTTGATCAGGATGAAGCTCCGGCCCTTGTGCCGCACCTCGGCGTGGTCGCCATAGCGCGCCGCGTCGAAACGGGCGCCAGCCGCTTCGGCCAGATGGTCCAGGACCTGGAATCCGATGTTGTGCCGGGTGCCGGCATACTCCGGACCCGGATTGCCCAGCCCGATGATGAGGTGCTTCATGCGCGCCGCCAAAGAAACGGGCCCCCGACGAGGTCAGGGGCCCGCAGCATTCGAGGGATGGCCCGATTACTTCTTGGCAGCGGGCTTGGCTTCGGCGGCCTTCGCATCGCCTGCGGCCTTCGCATCGGCGGCAGCAGGAGCAGCGGCGGCAGCAGCCGGAGCGGCTTCCTCCACCTTCTTGGGCATCTTGAGGGACACCACCACGGCATCCTCGCGATCCATGGGGGTGAGGCCGTTCAGCTTCAGGTCGCCCACATGGATGCTCTGGTTCAGGTCGAGCTCGGTGACGTCGATCTCGAGCACCGCCGGGATCGCGCTGGGCGCGCCCTTCACACGCACCTTGCGCATCACCTGGGTGAGCTTGCCGCCCTTGCGAACGCCTACGGGCTGGCCCTTCAGGCGCACGGCCAGGAGCACCTTGGCCTCGCGGCTGGGGTCCACTTCCATGAAGTCCACGTGGATCACGCGGTCGGTGATGGGGTGGAACTGCTTCTCCTGCACCATGGCGAGCACCTTGCGGCCCTCCAGGTCGATCTCCACGCCCTGCACTTCCGGGGTGAAAACCACTTTGCGCAGGGCGGCCTCATCCACGCTGAAGTGGGTGGCGGGGCCGTTGCCGTAAAGCACGCAGGGCACGCGCTTGGCGCGGCGCAGCTGGGCGGCATACTTGGTTCCGAGTTCGGGGCGCAGGGCGCCGTTGAGGGCGATGGTGTTCATGGCCGTGGTTGTTTACGCGATGATGAAGTGGCTGCTGATGCTCTCGTGGCTGCGCACGCGACGGATGACGTCGGCGAACAGCTGCGCCACGGTGAGCACTTTGATCTTGCTGGTCTGGGCCCGCTTCTCTTGCGGGATGGGGATGGTGTCGGTGACGATGAGCTCGGCGAGGGCGCTCTGCTCGATGCGGGCGCAGGCCTCGCCGCTGAGCACCGGATGGGTGCAGACGGCGCGCACGCTGGTGGCGCCCAGGTCCATCATCATGTCGGCGGCCTTGGCGAGCGTGCCGGCGGTATCGATCATATCGTCCACGAGCACCACGTTCTTGCCCTTCACGTCGCCAATCACCGTCATGCGCTCGATCTGGTTGGCCACCTTGCGCTGCTTGTAGCAGATGGCCATGTCGCAGCCCAGGTGCTTGCTGTAGGCGTTGGCGCGCTTGGTGCCGCCGGTGTCGGGCGCGGCCATCACCAAATCCGGCAGGCCCATGGCCTTGATGTGCGGCAGGAAGATGGTGC
>CAZJTB010000326.1:0-3869 GCA_964548485.1 uncultured Chryseobacterium sp.
GGAAGCCGCGCGCTACACGCACAAGCTGCGCATGGTGCGGCGGGTGCTGTGAGGCGCGGGTGCCCTCAGCTCCCCGTTAGCGCGACCTGCTTCAACTGCTCTTCGACCCAAGTGCGCGCCTCCTGCTCATCGTCGGTGACCAGGATGCGCTGCAGCTGCGGGAAGTACGAGAAGTAGAGCTTCGTCATCAATTCGATCATGCTGGCCCTGGCCACCACGGCCGTGGCCAGGATCTGGCTCTCAGCGCGGTCGGCCTTGCCCATATCCACCTGCATGGTCTCCATCCTGTAATCCACGCTCTCGGGGATGAAGGTGAGCGTGGCGTATGCGCGCTGGCCCATCACCTAGCGACGCAGCTGCTGCACCTCGGCCACGCTCTTCAGGTCGAAGACGATGCCTTCGTGGTAGCGGATCTCGAGCAGGTTGGGCCGCGCGATGATGAGCGTGGCGATGCTGGCATGGTGCTCCTTGGGCTCGATGGTCATGACTCGGTGGGCTGTGGACGCCGGGCCAAGGTAGGCCCCTGGGCTGCGAGCCGCGCGAACGGCCTTCTCCTCAGAACCGCAGGGTGTACCCGAGCACCGGCAGGATGGCGAGCTGGTTCACGCTGTCCAGGCGGTCGCGGCGGCTGTTGTAGTACCAATACACCGGCGTCTGGCTGTTGAGCGCGTTCTGCACATCGGCCTTGACCTCGTGGCTCACCCTGGCGCGGCCCACGCGGTAGGCCAGCACCACATCGAGCTTGCCGATGGGGTCGCCCTTCACGCTCATGGCCGCCCCGCCCTCCTTGGTGGTGCCTGCGGCGCGGCTGGCCTCCAGGCCGATGGGCGTGCTCCACTGGCCGCCCATCATGCTGTAGCGCACGCCGGTGGTGAGCACCTTGTTCTTCGCTTCGGAACCCACCTTCCATTCCTTGCCCACGAGCGCATTGCCCACGAAGCCCAGGTTGAAGCGCGCGTTATACCAGGCGCCATCCGCCGCGCGGTAGCGGCTCTCAAACACCGATGCGGTGGCCAGCGCATGCCAGCCGCGGGTGAAGAACTTCTCGATGCTGGCCTCCACGCCCGCGTTGTAACCGGCACCCTTGCTCACCAGCGGCTTGGTGGTGAACCACTCCTGCAGGTTCCCGAGCCAGAAGGCGCTGCCCGGCGCATCCTCCACAGGCTGACCGTACAGGTACTGACAGTAGGCCTCCGCGCGCAGCTGCACATCCTCCGCGAGCAGCTGCTCGTAGCCGAAGACGAAGTGAGCGGCGCGTGTGAGCCCCAGACCCCTGTTGGGCATGGTGGTGCGGCCTGAGGCATCCGTGGCCTGCGCGAAGTAGGTCATGATGCTCTCCGTGCGGCTGTGGAGGCCGGCGCCCAGCGTGAAGGCACGCACGGTGGAAGGCTGATAGCGAAGCGCCGCGCGCGGCTCCACGCTGCTCTGCCCATTGCGCGCGTAGTGCAGCAGGTGCACACCGCTCGTGAGCGACCATTGCTCGCTCCAACGCCACTTCCAACTGGCGAAGGCTTGCACGGTGGTGGCGCTGCCGCGCTGATTCAGGGTCTCCTCCATGCGCTGATCCTCGCGGTCCCACGAGTTGGCATAGGTGCGGAACCTGTCCAGGCTGACGATGATGCCCGAACGGAGCTTGTGGCTGGCGTTGATGCGCGTGTTGAGGGTGCTGGTGGCGCGCACGGTCCAGCGCGCCATGTCGTCCTCATGGCGCAGGGCCAGCGGCGTCTCCTCGGGCGAATCGGTCTCCTCGTACCGTGTGCCGCTGCCGTTGCCGCTGAGGCTCACCGTGCTATAGAGGAAATTGCTGGCGCCGAGCAGTTGGGTGTGGGTGAGGCCGATCACGCCCATCCGCGAAGCGTAGTCGCTGCGCGCCCACAAGGTGTCGCCTTCGGCGCTCTCCTCCTGCTGTTTGATGCGGCTGCGGCCACCGATGCCGAACAGCGAGAAGGTGCCGGCCTTGGCGGTGGGCATCTTCAGCTTGAAGGCGGCATCGGTGTACTTGGGCACGCCCAGGTAATCGACGATGCCGGCCTCATCGAGCAGCGCCAGCGTGCTGTAGCGGTAATTGGCCAGGTAGCTGCCGCCATTGATCCCGGGCAGCGGCCCTTCGGCGGTGAGGTCGGTGCCGAGCACCCCGGCCTTCAGCGTGTACTCGCGTTTGCGGTCGTTGCCATCGCGGAGCTTCATGTCGAAGACGGCGCTGGTGACGTTGCCGTACTCCGCGGCGAAGGCGCCGGTGTAGAAATCGCTGTTGTCCACCACATCGCTGTTGAGCACGTTGATGGGCCCTCCGGTGGTGCCATCATCGGCGAAGTGATTGGGATTGGGGATCTCCATCCCCTCCAGGCGCCAGAGCACGCCCTTCGGTGAGTTGCCGCGCACCACGATGGTGTTATTGCCCGTGGGATCGCCCGCCACGCCGGGGAACACCGTGACCATGCGCGCGGGATCGTTGATGCCGCCGGCGATGCGCGCGGTCTCCTCCACGCTGATCCTCCGCGCGCTCAGCACGGCCATGTCGTTGCGCACCTCGCCGTGTCCCTTCTTGCCGCTGATCTCCACGGCTTCGAGCTTCACCAGCGACTCCTGCAGACGCACGTCGAGCACCAGCTCCTTGGCAGAGTTCACCCGCAGGTTGCTGAGGGTCTGCTCCTCGTAGCCGAGCATGCGCACCTGCAGCGCGATGCGGCCCGCAGGCACCTTGTCGAGCACGAATCGGCCCTCGAGGTCGGTGGTGGCGCCAATGAACGGGTCGCTGTCCACCAGCAGCACAGTGGCGCCGATGAGCGGCTGGCGCGTATCGGCATCGGTGATGGTGCCGCGCACGGATTGCCCGACAGGTTGAGCGATGAGCGCGCCGCTGAGGGCAAGCAGTAAGATGATCAGCGTGCAGCGAATGTGATGGAGTTCCATGGGGTATGGCGTCTGTTTCCCCTTGGACAGCGAACGATATGGTTACCCCTATCCCCCTGAGAAGAAAGTAGAACTTGTCCAGAGGCACCGAAAAAGGAAATCAGCCGAAACGAGGTGCGTGCTAAGCAGCTCCATTGGCGCGAGGCGGGTCAGAACCGCACCCCCAGGCCCGCTTTCCAGCCCCACCAACGATGCACCCATGTGGTGCCTGAGCGCCCTTGGAATGGCGGCCCGGCGGGAGGCAATGCGCTCAGGTGGAGGCCGGTCTCCGCATCGCGCCAGTCGGTGACCAGCGCGTTGAGCACGGGGCCTGCGAAGAGGAAGGCCCGATCGGCAAAGCGAACGCCTGGCGTCACGCTGATCCGTCCGAGGATGTTCACGGCATCCACCCACGCGCGCTGCTCCACCACCTGCTCGCCGGTGAGGTCGATGTTGGCGAAGAAGCGCCTGCCGAAGCGCGGCTCGAATCCGAAGCCATAGAGGAAGCCCCAGCGCCCATCCGCGGCCACTGGCGGCGAGTAGCCGAGGATGTTGTGGAAGACGCGGGTCCCCGTGCGCACATGCAGGCTCAGCGGAAGCACATCGCCCGTGACCACGTCGAGGCGATGGTAGCCCTTGAGCGAGACGGTGAGCAGGCCCACCGCGCCGCCGCTGATGGTATCGCTGAGGTTGATGAAGCCCACCTGCCCGCCGAGGACCCGCCGGCCGAAGTTGACCGCGCCCACCTGCCCGCCTTGCACCGTGCCGGGCACCACGTTCAGGCCGAAGCTGAACTGCCCGCCCTCGACATTCCCCGCGTAGTTCAAGCCGAAACCCACCTGTCCTTTCGAGACGGAGCCGGGCACCACGTTCGCGCCGAACGTGAACTGACCGCCGGTTACGCTGCCCGCGTAATTGAGGGCGAAGCCCACTTGACCGCCGCTCACATCGCCGGGCACGACGTTGGCGCCAAAGGA
>CAZJTB010000327.1:0-3862 GCA_964548485.1 uncultured Chryseobacterium sp.
GAGGAAGGTGCCGTAGGTGCTGAAGGGGTCCTCATCGGTGAGGTGGATGCCGGCGCCGATGCGGGCGCCCTGGTCATCGAGCAGCGTGTCGCCCACGGGAATGAAGACCTCCAGCGGGTCGATGGGCGCGCTGAAGCGCATCCAGTTGCGCGCGAGGCCCTCGCAACCATGCTGGATGCGGGTGCTGCCGGTGAAGGTGAGCTCCTTGATGCTCGCGGCGAGGTGCACATCGCCGAAGAAGTCGAAGGCCGGGCTCAGCTGGAAGTCCTGCTCGGGGGTGATGCGGCCCACGGCGCGCGTCTGATAGGCGGTGTCCACCCCGATGCTGAAGAGCGTGATGGGGAGCCTGCGGTTGTTCTCGTCCACGTAATCGATGGTGCCCGCGGCGGTGTAGCTGCGCTTGGCCTTTATGTTGGCGGTGGCGTTGTGGATGCGGTGGTGCTTGGTGACGAAGTTGGCGGTGATGATGGTGTTGTTCAGCGGATCCATCACGGCGTTCCTGCGGATGCGCACGCGCATGCTATCCGGGGTGATGAGCGCATCGGCCACCTGGATGTACTGCACCTCGTCGGCGGTGATCAGGTGGCGTTTGAGGTCGTAGCGGGCCTTGGGGGCCATGAAGTTCAGGCTGTCCTGGTCGGGGCGGATGCTGATGAAGTTGCTGCCGCTGAGCTGCAGGTCGTCGGCGCCCTCCGCGGCCTTCCGGTCGCTCTCCAGCGCGATGTCGCCCTGGTCCATGTACCACTTGAAGCGGTCCATGTAGCAGATGTACTGGTTCACCGGGAACTCCACCTTGGTCTCGCTGCCGTTGCTCACGAACTCGCCCACGCGCTCATCGAGCTTCACGGTGGCGTTCACATTGTCGGTCTTGAAGGCGATGCTGGCGGTATCGCCCTCGGTGAGGCGGAAGTCGCTGGTGTCCGCGTGCAGCTGCATGGTCTCGAACTGGAACAGCTTGCTCTTGAGCGTGGCGTTGCGGAAGTCGATGAGGCCGGCGCCGGTCATGCCCTTGGGGGTGAGGTCGGTGCTGCCATGCAGCACGGCCTGATCATCGTATAGCACCAGGGGCTTGCGGATCTTCTCGGTGCGCAGGTTGTCCTTGGCGGGTTCCAGCCTCACGAACACGGCGCCCGCTTGCACATGGGGCACCTTGCTGGGCTTGGTGGCGGCGCTATTCTCCAGCGTGTCAGCGCGGCCCAGGGTGCTGTCGGGGGTGAAGATGAGCTGCTTGCTGCTGAGGCGCGTGGTGAGGTACTCCAGGTCGCCGTTGCCCAGCAGGCCGCGGCTGTTGAGGCTGATGGTGCTGGTGAACTTCGCCTTGCGGCCGTAAAGCGGCATGCCGGCATCGCCGGTGGCGCGGGTGAAGCCCAGGGCGTAATCGGGCTGCAGGCGGATGGGCTCCTGGATGTCGGGGAAGATGCCGGCGCTCACGAGCGTGCCGGTGAAGGTGAGGCCGCTGTTGGTGAAGTTGTCGAGCGAGTCGATCACGAAGGGGTCGCTCCGGTAATAGAACCGGTCGCGCCCGTAGGCGCCGCGCTGCACGCTCTTCTTGTCGTAGTACACATAGCTCTCCCGCGCGCTGGTGAACACGGGGTACTGCGGGTACTTGTCCTGCTGCCGCCCGCTCTTGTTGCTGGGCGCGTCGATCTGCAGGGTGCCGCTCACCTGCTCCAGCACGTTCTTCACGCGCACGAGGGTGTGCTGGCCCTGCTCGTTCTTCTCGAAGCTGGTGGCCATGAAGCTCACGCTGTCCACGTTGATGAGGTCGATGGTGAAGGGGTCGTAGTGGAAGTAGTACTCCTTGCCGTAGTACTGCAGGCGGCCGGCCTTGATGCTCCCGGCGAAGGTGAAGTCGCGGTTCTTCTTGATGGTGATGGTCTTCTCGGCCGGGTAGATGCGCACGTCCTGCGAGTCGCTCATGAGGATGCTGGCCACGCCCTGCATGGCCAGGTCATTGTTGAGCAGGTTGAGCGTGGCGTTCACGCTGCCCTCCACGGTGCTGTTGAACTGCAGCGCGTCGTAGTCCTGCTTGCCGGCGTTGTTGAGGATGTGCTGGCGCAGGCGCGGCTGCACCTCCACCCACTCGGTCTCGGGGTCGTAGCTGAGGTAGCCCTTGTTGTGCATGTCGATGAGCAGGGGCACCACGGCGGTCTTCTGCATCTTGCTGAAGGCGGCGAACTCCTGGGCGTAGAAGCGCCCGCCGTTCTGCTTGCTGAAGTCGTTGAGGCGCGCGAGCGGGTGCACGTTGTCGATGCCGAGCATGCCCATGTAGCGCTTGTCGCGGAAGTAGTCGAAGCTCTCGAAGCTGGCCTTGTTCTGGCTGGTGCCGCTGAGGTTGCCCAGCTGCACGATGGGGTCGCCCTGCTTCCAGGTGAGCACCTCGAAGTACATGTCAACCTGGTGATAGGTGTTGTACCACGGCGCCTTGCCAAGGCCCTGGTCCTTCTTGATGATGGAGAGCTGCCGCTTGTCGCGCAGGAAGCGCAGGCTGGTGCTCTGATGCCAGATGCTGTCCTTCTCCAGGCGCACGCGCACGGCCACCTCGTCGCTGGTGATGCGCTCGGGCTCGATGCTGTAGCGCAGCCCGCTGGTGATGATGAAGGGCCGCTTATCGCGGTAGAAGGTGAGGTAGGCGGGCTCTTCCTTGGTGCCGTAGCCCTGCAGCTTGGCGCCGTGCATGCTGAAGCCGCCCTCGAAGTCGATGCCGTCCACGATGTCGCGGATCTTCATGCGCCGGTCGTAGCTCTCGAAGCGCGGGTAGGTGGCGCTGCCCTCGTCCACGTTGGCCAGCAGCTTGTCCGTGAGCTTGCCCAAGAGCGTCTTCGGGAAGTACGGGTCGTTGAACTGCACGGTATCCACCTCGAAGGCGGCGCTCTTCATGCGAACGCTGTACGGGTGGCTCCATTCGGCGAAGGTGGCCGTGGGCTTCAGGCCCGCGCGCTGCCAGGTGACCTTGCCGCCCGTGCCCTTCCAGAGCTCCTGCGTGGGCAGGAAGGTGCCGCTGGTGCCCGTGATCACGCTGCTATCGCCCTTGGCCACGCACACGAGGTCGGTCTTCGCGAAGGTGACCTTGGGCACGCTGTCGAAGGCGAATACGAAATCCTTGCTCCGCGCCTTCCAGGTGACGCTGGCGCTCTTCACCAGCGCGCCCTCGCGGAAGAGGCCCGCGCAGGTGGTGATGAAGGCCTGCACGTTCTGCTTGCGCGTGCCCTGCACCAGCTTGTCCATGCCCTGCAGCCACGCATCGAATTCGCTCACCGGCCGGCCCGTGGCCGGGAATGCCGCCACGCAATCGAGGTAATCGCGGAAGCCGGGGAAGGCATCGAAGCGCTTCTTCAGCATGAAGTTGGCCACCTCGGCCACCTTGATGCGCTGGCGCTCGCTGTAGTAGGTGCCGTTCCATGCGGGCGCGAGCACCTGCTCCACGAAGGGACGGGCCTCCTTCTTGTCGGCCTCCACGAGGAAGGCGGTCATCTCCTGCAGGAAGAGGGCCTGGTCGGTGGAGAAGGGCTTCTGCTGCGCGATGGCGCTGACTGAGATGATCGCCACGGCGATGGAAGCGGCCAGCCGCCGTTGGCAAGCGGCCATCCTCACCTTTCCCGCTCGGTGCAAGGCACCTCCTCGTGCAATGTCCGTTCTCATGGCTTCCGGCATCCCAGCAAGGCCCATTCGCCCTCCTGCAGGCGCTCGGCAATCACCAGGCCGCATTCCTTCGCGCGCTGCGCCAGCATGTGGCGGTCGCCGGGCACGAAGCCGCTGAGGAAGAGGATTCCGCCGGGATTCAACGCTTCGCTCATCGTGGCCATGGCATCGAGCAGGACATTGCGTTCGATGTTGGCCAAAATTGCGTCGAAGCGGAGGC
>CAZJTB010000328.1:0-3850 GCA_964548485.1 uncultured Chryseobacterium sp.
GAACACCGGCATCACCTCGTCGATGAGGGCGATGGGGCCATGCTTCATCTCCGCCGCCGGGTACCCCTCCGCGTGGATGTAGCTGATCTCCTTCAGCTTCAGCGCGCCCTCCAGCGCAACAGGGAAGCTGTATCCGCGGCCCAGGTACAGGGCGTTGGTCGCGTTCCGGTAGATGTCGGCGATGTACTTGATCTGGGCCTCGGCCCCCAGCAGGCGCTGCACCTTGTCCGGGATACCGTCCAGCTCGTTGAGCAGGCGGTGGAAGGCGCTGCCCACGAGGGTGCCGCGCTTCTGGCCGATCATCATGGCCATGAGCGTGAGCACGGTTACCTGCGCGGTGAACGCCTTCGTGCTGGCCACGCCGATCTCCGGTCCGGCGTGCGTATAAGAGCCTGCGTGCGTCACGCGGGCTATGCTGCTGCCCACCACATTGCAGATGCCGATGATGGTGGCCCCCCGGCTCTTCGCCAGCTCGATGGCCGCCAGCGTATCGGCCGTTTCACCGCTCTGGCTGATGGCGATGACGATGTCATCCTCGTTGATGATCGGGTTGCGGTACCGGAATTCGCTCGCGTACTCCACCTCCACCGGGATGCGCGCAAGGTCCTCGAAGAGGTACTCACCCACCAGGCCCGCATGCCAGCTCGTTCCGCAGCCGATGATCAGGATCCGCTTGGCCTGCACGAACCGCTGCTCGTAATCCTTGATGCCCCCCAGCACCACCTCCCCCTTGGCCAGGTTCAGGCGGCCACGCATGCTGTCGCGGATGCTCCGGGGCTGCTCATGGATCTCCTTGAGCATGAAATGGTCATAGCCGCCCTTCTCCAGCGCTTCCAGGTGCATCTCCAGCTCCTGGATGAAGGGTGTCTTCTCCTGATTCTTCACCGTGCGCAGGCGGAGCCCCTGCTTCCGGTTGATGACCGCGATCTCGCCATCCTCCATATACACCACGTTCCGGGTGTGCTCCACGATGGGCGTGGCATCGCTCGCCAGGAAGAACTCGCCCTCCGTCTCGCCCACGCCGATGACCAGGGGAGAGCTCCTGCGGGCGGCCACAATGGTGTCAGGGTCCTTGCGGTCAATGACCACGATGGCATACGCCCCCACCACGTTCACCAGCGCCAGCCGTACGGCCTCGCCCAGCTCTACGCCCTCGGCTCGCTGGATATCGTCAATCAGGTGCACGAGCACCTCGGTGTCCGTATCGCTTCGGAACTGATGGCCCCGCTGGCGCAGCTCTTCCTTGATGGGCGCGTAGTTCTCGATGATGCCATTGTGGATCAGCGCCAGGTCGCCGCTGGTGGCCTGGTGCGGGTGCGCATTCACATCGTTGGGGGGGCCGTGGGTGGCCCAGCGCGTATGGCCGATGCCCATGGTGCCCGTGGCTGGATGGCCGTTCACATGCGCCTCCAGGTCGCTCACCTTCCCCTGGCACTTGTAGATGCGCAGCGCCTCACCATCCAGCAAGGCCACGCCAGCGCTATCGTAACCGCGGTACTCCAGCCGGCGCAGGCCGTTGATGAGGATGGGATAGGCCTGCTTGGTGCCCAGGTAGCCGACGATGCCGCACATGCGCCCTTAGTATGTGGTAAAGGTAAGCCTCAGCCTCATGGCGGGGCCCGTCGCCGCTGGCCCGCAGAGCACGACCCGGTTGGCCGTTACGCCGCTGCCGTTCACCACCAGGGTGAAGCCATTGTTCGGGTATTCCCCCGAGATCACCTTCTGCACGTAGCGGGTGATGTTGAACCGATAAGCGCGCTCATCCGGCCGGTAGCGCCCATCGATGGCGCCGATGCCATTGAGCTGGTCGGGCAGGAACACGTCCGTGCCAGCGCTGCCCTTCCTGAAGAGAATGATCTGCGCGGGCGGTGGGTAGAACGGATAATGGCTGCCGCGCACCGGCACGACCAGCTCGGCCTTGGCCAGGATGCGGCCCGGCACCGCGTACTGCGCGATGCCCGGAAGTCGGATCGCCGTGCGCAAGCCGCCCAGCGCCTGCAAATGCACGGTTGCAGCAGGCGAGGTCGTATCAGCCAGTGCGTCTTGCAAGGTCTGGTCAACCGCCAAGGACAGGTCATGCTCCACCGTGGTGTAGCGGACGCAGTTCGAGTTGATGAGGAAGTCGAGTCGCTCCGGCGCGTTGGAGCCGTTCGTGTTGCGGTAGTATAGCGTGGCCTTCGAATTGGCCGATAGCAGGTCGAAGATGAACACCCCGCCTTGGTTCGGCAGCAGGCCCTCGGCGTCCACGGATATATAGATGCCCTTGAAGAAGCTCAGGAAGGCGTCGTTGCTCGTGAACGATGAGGATCCGAAAGCATCCAGGAACCGCTCGGCAAGGCCAGGCGATAGCCTGATGCGCAATTGCGGCACCTGTGTGGCACCATCGATGGTGACCGGCACGTTGGGCGCAGGCTTCAGGCGCCCCCCGCGATCCAGCACAAGATCGTCTCCGGTAAGGTCAGGCGCTGTGTACACGTAGTAGGCGGAATCCAACGAGAGCGGCTCGGCAAGCTCGTGCGCACGGAATACCTGGGGGTCGAGATTGCCATACGTCGCGTTGGGGCCATCGAATGCGAGCGCGAGCACGAGGCTGTCGGCCACCAGCCCGGAAGGATCCACGCCGAGGCCGATGTTGTTGGAGGGCAGGCGCCATTGGGTGACGATTCCGGCGCGCACCAGGCCGAACTGGGGGTCGCGGTAGGCTCCGAGCAGGTGCCTCGACAAGCCGCTGGTGCGCACCACGGAATCGCGGATGGTGAACGCGTGCACCGCGGCGGTATCCACCACCACGCCCAAGGGGTCGCCGGGCAGGATGTCCAAGCCCTGATCGGGGTCCGGCTTGCGGCAAGCGGACAGCATCAGGAAAGGCAGGCCCAACCAGAGCAGCTGGGCAGCGCGCGTTCGGGCAATGGCTTGGCTCACACCAGCTCAGCTTCCAGCACCCCTTGATAGAACTCCAGGTGGGCGGACACGAAGTCACCCTCGCCGGGGTATGCAAGCACCGGCTTATCGGCGCCCTTGATGGCCGTTTCCAGGCCTTTGCTGAGCTTCGGGCTGGCCTTCACAACCGCATCGCTCAAGCCCATTCCGAACTTGTACAGGTCGTCCGTGGTGGGCTTGGCAAGGCCTTTCATGAGGCCCTTGTCGAAGCCCTCCATGGCCAGCTTCTTGGCCATGTCCTTGTCCAGCGGCTCGGCCTTCTGGTCATAGACGCTCATCACCAGCTTGGCATTCTCGAAGTGCGGGTCGTCCGCGAAGTAGTGGCGGATGTACAGGGGAACGAAGGCGGTCATCCAGCCATGGCAGTGGATGATGTCGGGCACCCAGCCCAGCTTGCGCACGGTTTCCAGCACGCCACGGCCGAAGAAGAGCGCGCGCTCATCGTTGTCCGCGTGGAAATTGCCATCCAGATCATGGCTGTCGCTCTTGCGCTTGAAGTACTCCTCGTTGTCGATGAAGTACACCTGCATGCGGGCGCTGGGCACGCTGGCCACCTTGATGAGCAGGGCGTGGTCCGTATCGTTGATGATCAGGTTCATGCCGCTGAGGCGGATGACCTCGTGCAGCTGGTGGCGGCGCTCGTTGATGCAGCCGAACTTGGGCATGAACACCCGGATCTCATTGCCGCGGTCGAGGATTCCTTGTGGAAGCTGGCGCGACACCTTGGCCATCTCCTCGGGAATGTCCATGAAGGGCGAAATGGACTGGGAGATGGTCAGGACCTTCGTGTTCTTCAAGCTCATGTGTGGGGAAGGGAATCGGGACTGCAAAAATATAGACTTTCAAGGCCTTCTTCAACGCGGAGGGCCTAGATTGGCCGCTTAGAGCAGGTTGCGAATGGAGGAATTCC
>CAZJTB010000329.1:0-3848 GCA_964548485.1 uncultured Chryseobacterium sp.
ACCACGATCACGTTGCGACGCCCGCTCAGCAGCGCGCTGGTGGCGCTAAGGCGCAGCTTCTCGATCTCGTCGTTGATCGAGAGGTCCTTCTCGATGTAGGTGTTGGACGCGGGGATGTAGGCCTCGGGCTGGTAGTAGTCGTAGTAGCTCACGAAGTACTCCACCCGGTCGTTGGGGAAGAAATGCTTGAATTCGCCGTAGAGCTGCGCCGCCAGCGTCTTGTTGTGGCTGAGCACCAGCGTGGGCCGGTCAACCTGCGCGATGACGTTGGCCACCGTGAAGGTCTTGCCGGAGCCGGTGACGCCCAGCAGCGTCTGCGCGGGAACGCCCTCGCGCAGGCCATCGACCAATTGCTTGATCGCCTCGGGCTGGTCGCCGGTGGGCGTGAATTCGCTGATGAGCTGGAAAGGCATGGAAGGCCTGCCGCAGGCAGGGCCGCGAAGGTACCGGGCTACCTTCGCCCGCCGATGTACGCGCTGCTCCGCCCATTGCTCTTCCTCCTCCCGCCGGAGCGCGCGCACCACCTCACCTTCCGGTTGCTCGAAATGGCCTCGCGCGTGCCGGGCCTGCTCGCGCTCACCGGTGGCGCCAAGGCCCCGAAGGGAGCGGCAGTGGAGGTCATGGGCCTGCGCTTCCCGTCGCCCGTGGGCCTCGCCGCCGGCATGGACAAGGACGCCAGGCACGTGGATGCCCTCTCGTCCATCGGTTTCGGCTTCATCGAGGTGGGCACGCTCACGCCCCGGCCGCAGCCCGGTAATCCGCAGCCGCGCCTCTTCAGGCTGAAGCAGGACCGCGCCCTCATCAACCGCATGGGCTTCAACAACGGCGGCGTTCACGCTGCGGTGGAGCGCTTGCGCAGGCGGAGGCCCGGCATCATCGTGGGCGGCAACATCGGCAAGAACAAGGACACGCCGAACGAGCGCGCCACTGATGATTATCTGGCCTGCTTCGAGGCGCTGCATCCCGTGGTGGACTACTTCGTGGTGAACGTGAGCAGCCCGAACACGCCCGGCCTGCGGGCCTTGCAGGAGAAGGGGCCCTTGCTGGAATTATTGAATGCGCTCAAGGCCAGATCCCGCGAACTGGCTGCGCGCGCTGGCAACCCTCAACCTGCTTCTGCATCAACCCACAACCTCGGTCAATCTCATCCAATCCTTCTCAAGATCGCCCCGGACCTGACCGAAGGCCAGCTCGAGGACATCGTGGCCGTGGTGAAGGAGAGCGGCATCGACGGGGTGATCGCCACCAACACCACCATCGTGCGCGATGGGCTTCATGCCCCGAAGGCGGAGTTGGAGTCCATCGGAGCCGGCGGACTCAGCGGCGCGCCGGTGCGCGCGCGGAGCACCGGGGTGATTCGCTACCTGCGCCAGCGCCTGCCGCGCCCGCTGGTCATCATCGGCGTGGGCGGCATCGATTCCTGGGAGGCCGCGCAGGAGAAGCTGGAAGCGGGCGCCGACCTGGTGCAGGTGTACACCGGCTTGGTGTATGAGGGTCCCGCGCTCGTGAAGCGGATCAACGCGGCATGGGCAGCGCGGCATCGGCGCTGATGAGGCCCAGGCGGAGGGCCTCATCCGGGCCGCACAGGATGTAGTTGTAGCCGTGCCCACCGGTGGGCGGCATCGCCACGAGCCGTTCCTTCTGGATCACGGATTGCCTCTTCTCATCCACCTGGAAACGGAGGAATCCCAGGCCCGCGATGGCGTCCTCGATCCCTGAGGCGGCCTCCTCATCAAGCACCTCGATGAGGATGGTGGGCCGCTGCCGCAGGTAATGGCCCATGCCGCGAAGCACGGCGGGCTCATGGTGCTCCACGTCGATCTTCATCAGGTCCACCCGGCTGATGCCTTCCTCGGCCAGCACCTGGTCGAGCCGCCGGATGGGCACCTCGACCGTACGCCCGCTGAAATGCGGTGTGAGCTGCAGGGAGGCCAGATAGCCGTGATCGCCGGCGTCGAGGTGCAGGTTGGCGCGGCCTTCGCGCTCGCTGAGGGCCGCAGCATGCACCCGGAGGCCGCCGCCGTTGAGCGCGTTGTTGCGCTCCAGCCGCGCGCGCACCATGGGCATCGGCTCGAAGCAATGCACCTGCGCATCGGGGGCCATGGTCTTGGCCACCAGCGCGAACAGACCGGTGTTGGCGCCGATGTCGAGCACCACGCCGCGCCCTTCGCAGGCCCTGGCCCAGGTGCGCATGGAAACGGGCTCCCAATCGCCGAAGAGCCCGTGCCAGAACACGAGGTTCTCCAGCTGCTGCCCATGGCTGTGCATCCGGAAGCCCCGGCCGGGCGCCACCTCCACGTCGAAGGGGCCGCGGAACCACAGGCGCTCCGCCCAGTACTCATTGGGCTTCCAATGCCGGCGCAGCCAGGTGAACAGCGGCTGCTTGAAGGGGAGCATGCCATACACGCCCCTGATGATCCGATTCGCCCACCTCCTTCCCATGCTGATTGATCGGTTGCCCTGGCAAAGAAACGCTGCCACCTGCCAGGGGTTGCCCACGGCCATGGCATTCGCATGAGGCATTCGCGCGGGATGGAGGTCAATGGATCGAAGGGGGGGCAACTGGATCGGGCGCGCGGCGCGTATCGGTGCGCCGCATCTTTGACGCGTCATGCCTGCGCCAGAGCCACCAGCCGTGAAGCTCATCGAATGCCCGCGCGATGCCATGCAGGGCATCGTGCCCTTCATTCCCACGGAAGCGAAGGTGCGCTACCTGAACGAGCTGCTGAAGGTGGGTTTCGATACCATCGACATCGGCAGCTTCGTGAGCCCGAAGGCCATCCCGCAGATGGCCGACACCGCCGAGGTGCTCGCGCGGATCGACACAGGCGCATCGAAGAGCAAGCTGCTGGTGATCGTGGCCAATGAGCGCGGCGCCGAGGACGCGGCGAAGCAGGCCAGCGTGAGGTACGTGGGCTATCCCTTCAGCATCAGCGAGACCTTCCAGCAGCGCAATACCAACACCAGCATCGAAGGCTCTTGGGACCGCGTCGCAGGCATCGCGGAGATCACGCGCGTTGCCGGAAAGGAACTGGTGGTGTACATCAGCATGGCCTTCGGCAATCCTTACGGCGACCCATGGAACGCAGAGGTAGCCTTGCATTGGGTCAATCGGCTGGTGAGCGAGTTGGGCGTGCGCATCATCGCGTTGAGCGATACGGTCGGCGTGGCGAAGCCCGAGGACATCGCGACCATGTTCTCCTCGCTCATCCCTGCGCTGCCACAGGTCGAGTTCGGCGCGCACCTGCACTGCACCCCCGACAATTGGAAGGTGAAGACCGATGCGGCCTGGAATGCCGGCTGCCGCCGTTTCGATGGTGCTATCAAGGGCTATGGCGGCTGCCCCATGGCGGAGGATGAGCTCGTGGGCAACCTGCAGATGGAGCTCTTCGCACGGAGCCTGGAAGAGCGCGGTGTGATCACTGGGCTCGACCTGCAGCAATTGGATCGATGCGTGGCTGAGGCGGGGAGGGTGTTCCCGTGAGCGCAGGCTCACACGAAGGCACGAAGACACGAAGAATGCGATGGGCGATGAGGGCAGCAGGAAGCGGCTGGCCCCCAAGTCCATGGCTTTGCGACCGCTTTGTGCCTTTGTGCCTTTGTGAGATATACGGGCCCTAATTCACGATACGCCGGATGCCATTCTTGAAGAGGTCCGCGCCGAAGTTGATGAGCAGCGCGAGCCGCAGGTCGAGCAGCTTCAAGTAGGTCAGCGTCTGCTTGTAGGCGACCGTGGGGAGGGCCTCAACCGACTTCAGCTCCACGACGACGAGGTTATTCACCAGCAGGTCAACACGCAAGCCTTGATCGAATCGGATTCCATCATAGGTGAACACGACCTTCTTCTC
>CAZJTB010000330.1:0-3845 GCA_964548485.1 uncultured Chryseobacterium sp.
GCTGGCCCAAGGCGCGCAAGGCGCCGCCGTTGGAAAGCTGCTCGTGGAGCGGTGAGTGTGGTCCGTACGCATCAGCACAGCGCATCACTTCCGGAAGTAGCATTAGCCGTAGCGGGCACCTGACTGCCGCACGGACAGCGCATTGCCCAACAGGCCAGCTGGGGGCCCGGCTTGAATGGAATGGAACTGGGGCGCCGTGCCACATGAGGCCGAATGAAGGTGGCATTATCCGGCCTTGCGCAGCACGTCCGGAATGAGCGCTCCTCGCCCCCACTTTCATGTGATGCACGGGGCCGCCAGCGGCTGCCTTCTTTGTGAGCATGAACAACCGATGCATGCGCCAGGCGATCATCTCCCTTATGCTCCTGCTGCCAATCACAGCCGCTGCCCAGATTGAGCTCGTTAGGGTCTTCGATGGCATACTCGCTGGCCCCATGGTGGAACTGAATGGGCAGCTCTACTTCAGGGCCCAGACCGCCGCTCATGGCGCTGAGCTGTGGAGGAGCGATGGCACCGAGGCCGGCACCACGCTGGTAAAGGACATCAACCCTGGCGCGGCCTCGGGCATGTGGGGCGAGCAGCTGGTGGTGGCCACCGGACTGCTGTTCTTCTTCGCGAACGACGGGGTGCATGGCGCTGAGCTCTGGAAGAGCGACGGCACGGAGGCCGGTACACAGCTGGTCGCCGACCTGAGGCCCGGACCCGCCGATGCCAACGTGGCCCGCCTCACCGCCGTGGGCAACCGGGTGGCCTTCCGCGGCAACAACGACGCCCCCAACATCGACCGGCTCTTCATGAGCGATGGCACAGCGACCGGCACCGTGCCGGTGCTCACCGAAGATGGCCGGTCCGTGGTGATCAACAACCAGCCCATCGTGTTCGGCGATGCGCTCATCATTACCCAAGCGATGGACAATCCCCTGAGCCAAACCACCGGTTACGAGCCGTGGATCACCGACCTGTCACCCGCCGGCACCTTCCGGCTGCGCGACATCTATCCGGGCGGTCCAGGCAGCCAAGCCGGTGCGGTCGTGGTGCACGGGGGGCTGGCCTTCTTCGCGGCCGATGATGGCGTGGCCGGCCGAGAGCTCTGGGTAACCGATGGGACCACGGCGAACACCGAACTCGTGGCCGACCTTGAACCGGGGGGCGTGGGCAGCGCCCCGCAGACTTCACCGGCCTAGGCAATAGCCTGCTGTTCTCCACGCAAGGTCTGGGCTGGAAGCGTTGGGCCATGGAGCCCGGCAACTCGCCGTTGATGACCGGCTCCCTGGTGGCCCCCAACTACGGCGATGAGGTGGGCAGGACCAAGCAGACCAGCCAGCGCTTGGGCGATGTGGTGCTGTTCGCGGCGTTCACCCCGACTGAGGGAACCGAGCTCTGGCGCACGGATGGAACACTGGCCGGCACCACGCTCGTGAAGGACATCTGGCCGGGCGATGCTTCGAGCATCAGCAACACGCAATGGATCCCCGACTTCTGGGTGTTCAACGACATCCTGTTCTTCCCGGCCTTCGCACCGAACATGGGGCAGGAGTTGTGGCGCAGCGACGGCACCGAGCCCGGTACTTTCATGGTGCAGGACATGGCGATCGGGGCCAATGACTTCAGGCCAGAACAGCTTACGCGCATGGGCGGCCAGATCTACCTTGCCGGGAACGTCACTGGGCAGGGCCGTGGGCTGTTCCGCATGGCAATGCCCTTGGGCCTGCACGAGACCGATGGGCATGGTCTGCCGCTCTACGTTTCGCCCAACCCCACGGATGGCCGGTTCACTGTGCGGGCAGGCGAACGTTGGAGCACGGGCATGCTTCAGTGGCGCATGAGCGACCTTGCCGGGCGGGTTGTGGCCCAGGGTGCGGATGCCATGGGGGGCGCAGGCATGCCGATCGATGCTTCGACCATCGGCAACGGAATCTACCTCTTCACGCTCGCCACGCCAACGGGCCACATCGTGGGCACCGCACGTGTGGTGGTGGCGCGCTGAGCGGCTTCGAACGCTATGGTCATGCCGATTGGAGCACTGAACCTCCGCCAGCTCTCTGCGCGATTGGCGGGAACCTGCGGCACGGTCACTTCTTCACCGGATACAACCCGCGAGCTGCTTCCGCATGGCCTTCACCATGCATCGGTGCGGGGTACTGATATGGCGCCTTCCACAGCGGCCTACCGCACCACCACCACGGGCCGCGCCTGCGGCCATCCATCGCCCACGGCCTGGTAGCTGCCGGGAGGCAGGTCGCTTACGATGAGCTCGGTGCGTGGCGCGGTGATGCGCAGCTCGCGCACCATGCGGCCGGCCGCATCCAGCAGGCGCAACCGCGCGCCCGTGGCGGGCAGGCCGGGCCACAGCAGCACCAGCTGGTCCGTGGCGGGCTGCGGGTATAGCTGCACGCGGCCTGTATCGTGCTCATCCAGGCCTGAGCACACATCCACCAGCAGCTCCAGCGCGGTGCTGTCCACGCAGGCCGTGCGCCGCGTGATGTAGTGCTGGAAGCGCAGGTCGCCGGTGGTGTCGGGCGTGCCGGGGGCGGAGCTGATGCCGGCGGCGTAGTGGTCGCCCCATACGATGCCGATCATGGGGGCGAGGCTGTTGTTGCCATCGCTCACCTTGCGGATGCTCCAGGTGTAGGGGGTGCCTGGCTGCAGGAAGAGGCCCGTGCCGGTGAGCAGCGTGCCGTTGTGCGTGCTCGCGGAGATGGTGTCGGTATGCAGCGCAGGGCCGTCCACGCCCACGCCCTCATGCAGGCGCACCACCAGCTGGCGCGGCACATTGAAGAGCTCGAGCGGGATGCGGATGCTCTCGAGCTCCCCGCTGTGCACGGGCACGAACGATTGCCAGCTCAGCGTATCGTCGCGCAGGAAGGTGTTCAGCGCGAAGCCGGTGTTGCAGCACACTTGGTCGGCGAAGGTCACGCTGTCCTGCGCGCTGATGTGCACGTGGGTGAGCGTGTGCGCGCCGGGCGCCAGCTGCTGCGGGTCCACGGCGGCAATGGGGACGCCATCGAGCAGGAACTGGCCCAGTGGCGGCGCGGCTTCCGGCACGAAGGGCGCATCGGTGCTGCACACCGTGGTGGGGATGCCGTCGTAGCTGAATGCGGTGGGGCCCTGCACGGTGAAGTCGACGGACGTGGTGTCCGTGCAGCCGTTGATGGTGTAGATGTGCCAGGCGCTGTGCGGCCCTGCGGTGAGCGCGGACGGGGTGATGGCGGTGGCGGGCTCGCCATCCACCGCGAAGGTCGAGGTGGTGAGGCCGCTGCCATCCACGGTGAAGGGGAAGGTGGCGTCATCATCATGGCAGAGCACATCGCCCAGGTTGGTGATGGGCCGCTCGGGCGCTTGGTAGATGGTATAGCCGCGCACGGCCTGCTGGCAGGGCATGGCGGTGCGTATCCAGGTGCGGAACATAAGGTTCTGGTTGCCCAGGCTGTTGGTGGCCCAGGGGATGTAGCCACCCATGGGCACGATGGCCTCGAAGGGCGCATCGGCCGTGAGCACGTAGCTGTAGATGGTGTTGGCCGTGCACGGCACGCCGGGCCCCACGCGGAAGTGCATCCAGCTGATGTCGGGGTTGGCGAAGAGCAGGGTGGTGTCGTGCAGCAACGTGAGGGCGGTGCCGGTGCCTTCGTAGAGCCGCATGCGGATGGGCTGCTGCACCGCGCTGTAAATGCGCGCATCGATGCGCGCGAACTCGCCATCGCGCACGGCGCGGAAGCTCTGGCGCACGCTGTCGGTGAGCAGCGGCGTCTGCCAGCCGGTGAAGTAGAGGTTGGGCACATGGTAGGCGTCCACGAGCTCGAAGGGCCCTTCGTCCGGTGCTTGGTCGGGCATGTAGGTGACGGTGT
>CAZJTB010000331.1:0-3837 GCA_964548485.1 uncultured Chryseobacterium sp.
GTGCGCGCCGATGTCCCGGCAGTGGTCGAGGTGTTCTGCGCCGAGGGCCGGCGCGTGCTTGCCGCGCGCGTGAGCCATGCGGGCGAGGCCATCGATGCCCGGGCGCTGCCCACAGGCACGTACGCCGTGGTGGTGCGCGATGGCCGGCCGCCGCGCGCGCTCCGGTTGGTGATCGCGCGATAGCGCTCCGCTACCTTCGGCGCCATGGTGCGCCTCGTGCTGCTGCTGGCATTGCTCACGCTGGGAACGCGGGGCCTGCCCCAGGAACGCGAGCTGCTGCGCGTTTCGCGGTCGAGCGTCCGCTTCACCAGCACCGCGCCGTTGGAGACCATCACTGCGGCGACTGACCGCGTGAAGGGCATCCTCGACCTCCGAGACCGCACCTTCGCGGTTCAGGTGCCCATCGTCGAGTTCGTCGGCTTCAATGCGCCCTTGCAGCGCGAGCACTTCAATGAGAATTACCTGGTGAGCGGCACCTGGCCCAACGCCACATTCACCGGGCGCATCATCGAGGGCATCGATCTGGCCGCCGCTGGCGAGCACGAGGTGCGCGCCAAAGGAACGCTCACCATCCGCGGCCAGGAGCAGGATCGCGTGATTCCCTGCACGATCACCATCGCGCCCAACGGCATCCGGGTGCGCTCGCGCTTCGAGGTGGCCGTGGCCGACCATGGCATCCGCATCCCGCGCGTGGTTCAGCAGAAGCTGGCGGCCGTGGTGCAGGTTGACCTCGACCTCCTCTTTGCCGGGAAGCCATGAGGGCCGGGCTCGCATGCGCCTTCCTCCTGCACGGCGCCGCCGCGCTGGCCCAGTTCCCCTTGGTGCGCGCCTTCGAGCTGCGGCCCAATCAGCTGCGACCGCGCATCCGGGCCATCGCACAGGACGATCGCGGCCTCATCTGGTCCGCCGCCGACATCGGTTTGCTGCGCACCGATGGTCAGGCCACGGAGCTCATCGCCCGCGCCGCCGGCATCACCGCGATCACAGCAGCGGGCTCCACGGCCTTCATGGCCACAAGCGCAGGTGCGGTGCTCCGCTGCGATGGCCGGCGCTGCGACACCCTGCTCGCCGATGCCGACCTGGCCGGTTCGCGGATCAAGCACCTGCTGGCTGATGGTGAAGGGGCGCTGTGGATCGGCACGCGCGACACGGGCTTGCTTCGTCTGGCTGGAGATGCGCTGCAGCGATGGACGCTTGCCGATGGGCTCCCCGATGATCACATCAACGGCCTGGCGCGGCTGCCCGGTGGCCGCTTGGCCGTGGCAACCGATCAAGGCATCGTGGTGATGCAGGTCGGCGCCGTGCGCGCGCGCATGAGCGAGGCCGAGGGCGCTCCCGATAATCTCGTGCTCAGCATCGCCAGCGATGGCAAGGGCGGCATCTGGGCAGGCACCGATCGCGGCGGCGTGTTCCATTGGGAGCCTGGAGCCGAGCCGCGGCGCATCGTTGAGCCATGGCCTTTCGGGGCGGTTGAGGGCATCTGCGAGGCAGGCGGCATGCTGTGGGCCGTTACGCGGTCCGCTGGACTCATCGCCATCGACCTGGAGCTGCGCCGGGGGATCTACCGGAGCGCGCCCCTGGATGCGCCGCCCGTGCACCTGCTCGCCGCGGACGATGAAGCGGTGTGGTGGTGCGATGGAGGCGAGGTGCTGCACCGCGCCGATCCGGCCATCCTGGTGGCCGGTGAGCATGAGGGCCTCGGCCTGCGCGACATCACGGCGCTGTGCATCGACCAGGCCGATCGCCTCTGGTTCGCGAAGGGCCATCGCCTGTTCCGGCACGATGCCCGCTTCAGCGAGGAGAGCCGCATCACCGAGCTGAAGGTGAACGGCGACCCGATGACACCGATCGTATCCTTGGCCGCCGCCGCCGATGGAACAATCTGGGCGGCCACCTTCGGTTCGGGCCTCATCGCCGTGGGCGCGGGTGATGCGATCAGCCGGTACAGCATGCGCGATGGCCTTTCGAGCGACAATGCGCTGCGCGCACGGGCAACGGCGGGCGGAATGGTCTTCGCCACGTTGGAAGGCATCACCATCAAGGATGGAGCGGGTTTCACGCGGGAGGGTGCCGATGCGGGTTTCGTCTTCGACGCGTTGGAGGCCGAGGGCCGCATCTACATGGCTTCCGACGGGAAGGGCATACGCATCGCGGAGCGCGGACGGCCGAGCACGGTGATGGGCGCCAGCCGTACCTACTACGCGCTTTGCCGGGCTTCCGATGGCCGCGTTTGGGCCGCTGGCCCGCGCACGGGTTTCTGCGCGCTGTCTGCTGCTGGCGCGACGTGCCACGCCGCCGACGCCCCACCTTTCGATGGCGACCTGTACGCGATTGGCGAAGCCGGTGGCCGATTGATCGCCTTCGGCAGCACCGGCACCCTGGCCTTCGATCCGATTACGCTTGCCACCACGGATGTTTCCGTGGCCTTCGGCCTCGAAGGCGCGACAGCCGAGCTGGGCACCATGGCCGGCGATGCGGGCGGCGCGCTCTGGCTCGCGAGCAGCGCGGGCTTGCTGCGCTTGGAGCCGAAGGCGCGGCACTTCGCGCGGCAGGTGCCCGCATTCTTCACGTCCGCTGCGCTCGATGGCCAGCCGGTGCCATTCGATGCGCCCATCGTGGCCCCGCACGACCGCAGCGCCCTCGTGGTGGGCTTCACGGCCGCCCATTGGACCGATCCGGGGGCCCTGCGCTTCCAGTACCGCCTGCTGGGCTACAGCGAGCGCATCACCGAGACACGCGATCGCGTGGCTGCCTTCCCCGAGCTGCCACCGGGCCGCTACACCTTCCAAGCGCGCGCCTTCATCGGCACGCCGCTGCCCGATGCGCCTTGGGCCGAGCTGTCCGTCACCATCCAGCCTCCATGGTGGGGGCGGAAAGACCTGCAGGCGCTCGCGGCGCTCCTGACCATCGCGGCGGGCTACCTGTTGATCCGGGCCCGCGACCGGCGCATGCTGGAGCGGCAGCGCATGGAGGAGGAGAAGGTGCGCTTCCAGCTGGAGGCGCTGCGCAGCCAGGTCGATCCGCATTTCCTCTTCAACAGCTTCAATGCGCTGGCCGAGCTCATCGAGAGCGAGCCCGCGAAGGCCGTGGAGCACGTGGAGGAGCTGAGCACCTTCTTCCGCAACATCCTGCTGGTGCGCGACCGGGAGCGCATCCCGGTGGAAGAGGAGCTGCGCCTGCTCCGCAACTACTTCGAGCTGGAGCAGCGGCGCTTCGGGGAGCGCATCAAGCTGCGGGTGGACGTGGATGCCGCCGCCGCGCGCCGGGCCATCGTGCCCTTGACCCTGCAGCTGCTGGTGGAGAACGCGCTGAAGCACAATGTGATCGCCGGCCCCGATCCGTTCGTCATCACCATCGGCGCGGAGGGCGATGACCTGGTGGTGCGCAATCCCCTGCGGCCACGTGCCACGCCACCGCGCTCCACGGGCTTCGGGCTCGACAGCATCCGTAAGCGCTATGCGGCGCTCTCCGGCCGCCCCATGCAGGCGGGCAGTGAGAACGGCCTCTTCCAGGTCCGCGTTCCATTGCTGCATCTTGCGCCATGAGGATCCTGATCGTGGAGGCCGGCGGCTGTGAAGCGCCTCCGCAAGATGCTCGCGGCCTTGGATCCGGGTATCGAGGTGGTGGCCGATGTGCCCAGCATCGCGGCCGCCGTGGAATGGTTCGGCGCGCATGGCACCCCCGACCTGGCGCTTTTCGATGTGCAGCTGGCCGATGGCGACAGCTTCGAGGTGTTCAAGCGCGTGGAGGTGCCCTGCCCGGTCATCTTCACCACCGCCTTCGATCAGCACGCGCTGCAGGCTTTCAAGGTGAACGCCATCGATTATCTCCTGAAGC
>CAZJTB010000332.1:0-3832 GCA_964548485.1 uncultured Chryseobacterium sp.
CGCCGCGCTGTCGTGCAGCACCACCAGGCTATCGCTCACTCCGTACTCCTCCACGTTGCGGGCGAGCACGGCGGCGCGCCCATCGCGCAACGTCTTCAGCGTATCGGCGCTTTGCCAGCAGAGCCGCGAGCGGGTGCCGCGCGGTGCATCGCCGCCGCGGTCGAGCAGGTGCAGGCGGCGGCCTTCCGGGATGAACACCTTCAGCTGCCCCTGGTGGTCGCGGTAGGCCAGGCGGTCGCTCAGGACATGCACCATGGCGGGCGGGCGCGGCTCCAGCTTCTCGAAGCGGCCGTTGGCGAAGACCATGAAGCGGTCCTGCGGGGCCACGAAGGGCACGGGGGCCTGCGCGGCTGCGAGCCAGGCCACTGGCAGGATGATGGCGAGCAGCAAGGTCCTCATGGCGCCTGGGCGATGCGCTCCACCTCATGCACGCGCACCTCGCGGCGGCGGCCCTTCACGGGCACGGTGTGCTGCGGGCCGATGCGGAAGCGCGTGTCAGCCCCGGGCATGCGCGCGAGCAGCTCGGCGGAGACGAGGATATCCACCTTCATGCTCTTGGCAAGGCCCAGCATGCGGCTCACGCTGTTCATCACGTCGCCGCTCAGGTCCACCGTGCGCTTGATGTGGCCCACCTGTGCGGAGATCACGCGCCCGCCGTGCAGGCCGGCCCGGAATCGGGGCAGCAGGCCGTACTCGCGCATGAACTCCGGCTCGTGCGCAGCGATGCGCGCGGTGATGTCGAAGTAGAGGTCGAGGCAGTTGAGCCGGCGGGTGCCGATGCGCATGGGCCAGGTGAAGATGACCTCATCGCCCACGTACTTGTGGATGTCGGCCTCGTTGCGCAGCACGGCATCGGTCATGAGCGAATACACGTGGTTGAGGAAGCGGTAGTAGCGCAGGTCGCCCAAACGCTCGGCGATGCCGGTGCTGCCCACCAGGTCGAGGGTGAGCACCACGCGCTCCTCGCGCTTGGGGCGCTCGTAGCGGCCCAGCAGGAAGCCCATGAAGGTGCGGCGCCCCATCCACTCCTCCACCTGCACCACGAGGATGGCGATGGAGCTGACCACCACCACGCGCAGGGCCAGGCGGTAGAACTGCGCCATGCCGAAGATCTCGTGCATGCGGTAGGGCGCATCGCTGGCCAGCATGGTGAAGCGGTCGGAATCCCAGAGCCAGGCGATGGCGATGAGCAGTACGGTGAAGAGGTTCACGAGCAGGGCCTTGCCGATGAACTGCAGCGGCACGGCCAGCGCGCGGAACCGACGGCCGAAGAAGTACTCCTCCAGCACGCCGGTCCACAGGCCCAGCAGCAGCCAGGCGCCGGTAACGGCCAGGCTGAGGCCCTCGCCGCTGAAGAGGGTGAGCACCCAGGCCACCAGCACCGCCACCAGCGCGTACTTGGCGATCTTCCGGAGCTTGTGGCGCGTGATGGCGTTCATCGGGCCGCGAATGTAGGCGGGGGCCGATGGGCCTTGCCGCAGCCAGGGCCCGCGCGCTCCGCATCGTATGCGGGGTGATGCGCGGACCCGGACTGCGGCCTTTGGCGCAAAACGCGCTCGGCCGCTACCGCCCCACCTTCACGGCGCGCTTCACCAGCGGCTCGCCATCGAGCAGCAGGGTGATGTAGTACACGCCGGGCGCCAGGTGCTCCGTGCTCCACTCGAACTGGAACTCGCCGGCCTCGCGCTGTCCCTCGCTCAGCACGCTCAGGTCGCGGCCATCGGCGCTGTTGGCGATGAGCTGCATGCGGCCCGCGCGCTCCAGGGTGCAATAGAGCGTGGTGCGGTCGGTGAAGGGATTGGGCGCGATTCGCAGGAGGCGATCGGCGCGCGCATCGGGCAGCGGCTGATCGTTGGTGCTGCCCTGCAGCAGGCGCTGGTCGGAAGCGGGGTGCGCGCAGCAGGCGGCGAGCTGTTCGCGGAGCAACTGCATCTCGGCGCGGAGCGCTCGCAGCTCATCTTCTTGTGCCTGGTGCCCAGTAATGAGATAGGGGATCAAGCCGACGTAATTGACGGCCTTGAAACTCACCGCGTCGGCCGTCACATTACCCTCCTCGTCGCGCATCCGCGGATGCGCGGCCGCTTTGACTAGCCGGGGCAGCACTGCTTCTACCTCTTGAGCCAGCAGGCCGACTTGTTCACCTGCCGGAAGCTGCATCTGAGGAAAAGCTTCCGTGTTATAGACGAACCTATGCACTTGAAGCCCCATGAGCAAATCTGCGCTTACGGCCGCTTGGTCGGTGCCTAGTAAGGTCTTCAGGTTAGCATCGCTAGGCAGATAGGTAGCACCCGCTTGCACGTCTCCAGCGAAAACGCCCGCCCAGTTGATTGCGCTGCCGGCTGCCGTACCATAGACCCCGACACCGTACGGGGATGATCCACCACCATCGGCCTTGCCGCCAACGCCGATTAGCTCAGACGCCGGCCCCCATGAGCCACCACCCGATGCCCCTGCGTAGGCGATGCCCTCAATTCCGTTGCGCGAGGATCCGCCATAGGCCCGCCCGGTAACCCCGAATGTCCAGCTGGCCGCATCGTACGCCAAGAACTCCCCGCAATAGGCGGTAAGCGTGGCGCCATTGGTGCGCGCGCTCACCGCTCGCGACCGCGGCGTAGAGCCGAAAGCCTCTGAGAAGAGGCCGTAGTTATGCACAGCGGTATTGCTGGCCGTAGCCAGGATGCGGGCGCCGAAATTGTTCTGCGTCCCGCCGCTGGCGCTGATGCGCAAGCCAATCACACTCGCATCGGGGTGCGATTGCTGCATGCTCACCGCTTCATCGAATGCGGCGGTCTTCACCGTGAGCTTTGCTGCCGGAGCCGGATTCGCGGCCAGATCGATGCCGATACCCACGCCCTCCAGATCATCGGGGCAAGTTCCGCTTGCCGCACCCACCGCCGTGTACACGTGGTTGGGCGAGGCGGCGTTGATCTGCCACTTGCAATCGGCGGTGCCCGTGCCGCTGCTGGGCCAGGTGCTGATTCGCCGCCAGTGCAGGCGACCGTTGTTATCCACCATCACCACGCGCGTGAGTGTATCGTTGTTGTAGTCGGGAATCAGGCGGCGCAGGCGGATGGTGCGGTCCAGCAGGTCCAAACGCTCGGTGGGGTCCGGTTCGGCCAGGCCCGACTGGGCGAAGTCGCCGATGCCCACATGCACCTCGTCGTAGTTGGGCGGAAACAAGCGCATGGCCTCCACTCCGCTCATCGACGCCGCGCCACGGGACACGCCGGGATTGTACAAGGTGGTGAACACGAACTTCATGCGATCGGTGCCAAAGGTGTTGTTCGGGTTGTCGCTCCATTGCACCACCAGATCGGTCACATCGGTTCCGTTGTACTTGTGCCCGATGTAACCCTGGTCGTTGTTGCCCGTGAGCGTGACCCCATTGCGCTGCCAGGGCCGGAAGCCTTGCTGTTGCGCATAATTGTTGGGGCCTCCGGGTATCTGCTGGTCCACCAGGTGCAAGCGCGTGAACGGCGCCCGGCTGTTGGGGTCGGTGAAGGCCGCTGGCACGCCGCTGAGCAGCAGGTAGCCATCGCGGTTCACGTTCGGGAAGGGGTCGCCCGCTCCCATAGGGCCGGTGAGGTTGGCATTCAAGCGTGCGCGCTCCACCGAGTTCGTGTGCAACCGCAGATGCCCCTGCGGCGCATTGATGTTGAAATGCCCCAGATTCGGCTCCGCGAAGAGCTGCCCCCGCTCGAAACCCGCCGTGGTGCCACCCTGGAGCATGCGCCAGTAGGTATTGCCTGTGGCGGGTGCCGTAGTCCGGAACACCTCCGGTGTTTGATTGGCCGCTGGCAGCAACTCGCCGCGCACCTGGAATACTGAGGGG
>CAZJTB010000333.1:0-3822 GCA_964548485.1 uncultured Chryseobacterium sp.
GCGTTCACGCAGCTCACGCCCACGCCGTGCAGGCCGCCGGAGACCTTGTAGCTGTCCTTGTCGAACTTGCCGCCGGCGTGCAGCACGGTCATCACCACCTCCAGCGCGCTGCGGCCCTCCTTGGCGTGCATGTCAACCGGGATGCCCCGGCCGTTGTCCTTCACGCGGATGCCGTTGGTGGGGGTGATGCTCACCTCCACGGTGTCGCAGTGGCCGGCGAGGGCCTCGTCGATGCTGTTGTCCACCACCTCGTACACCAGGTGGTGCAGGCCCTTCACGCCGATGTCGCCGATGTACATGGCCGGGCGCTTGCGCACCGCTTCGAGGCCTTCCAATACCTGTATGCTGTCGGCCGAATAGCTCGCCGCCGCCGCCTTCTTCTCGCTCATTTCCAAGGTTGTCTCTGACATGGTTTCTATGCTCAAATGGCCCTTTTTCAAAGGCTCCCAAAGGTACCGGTTCACGTGCGGTTAACAGGCCCGTTTTCCCAACAGGGACGCGGGATCTGTTGATAATTAACGCTTGCGGGAAAGGGGTCGTTTACAGGGCGTTGCGGACCCCGTGGCTGCGCCGCGCGATGGCCCTCAGAACGAATACGTGGCGCCCACCAGCAGCAGGCTGCGCTGCACGGGATAGCGGTACCAGCGCTCGTACTTGCTGGCGCTCAGGTTGCTCGCATCCAGGAACAGGCTCAGGCGCTTGGTGTAGCGGTACTCCAGCCCCAGGTACAGGTCCATGAAGCCGTCCAGGTCAGCCCGGGTGCTCAGGTTCACCTGGTTCGGGTCGGTGGTGGCCTCGGGCAGCCTGAAAGCCGGGCGCCGCCCCAGGAAGAGCACCTCGGCCTTGGCGATGAGCTTATCGCGCAGGCTGTAATGCCCGGCGAAGGTGAGCTTGTAAGGCGGCAGGTTCCAGGGCTCTTCCTGCACGCTCACGGTGTAGGTGTAAACATCCACGCGCGCGCTGAACCGGAGCTGATCGCCCTGGCTGTAGGTGAGCTCCCCGCTGAGGTCGAGGATGTCCACGTCGTCGTAGATCACGCGCATGCGGTCGCCGAACGGCGTATTGGGCTGGCTTACATACAGGGCCATGTCGGCATGCGAGCTCTGGCTGGCGCGCACATCGAAGCCCAGGTTGTTCATGAAGCTGCCGCGAAGGCCGAGGTACACATCGTAGAGCTTGCTCGCGTTGCGCAGGCGGGGCGCTGGGCCAACCCAGGGATTCTCGCGCGAGAGGCTGCGGAAGCTGTTCCGGCGGCGCTCGCCCTCCAGGCCTGCATAGGGCACCAGGATGTTGTCGAACAGGGCGTAATGCGCATAGGCCTGCGGGTAGAAGTGGAAGCTGCTCTCGCCCATGGCATCCAGGTAGAGGCCGGCCCCGGCGCGCACGAAGTACTTCTGGCCCACGGTGCGCACGCTGGGCATCAGGCCCACCTTTCCTTCGACGGGCTTCGGCTACATCGAGCGCGGGGCGCTGGCCCGCACGCTGGACGGCGTCGAGGTGTACGCCCTCAAACAGTTCCGCGAGGGGCCCGATCAGGCCCACGATGGTGCCGTTCTGCCTGAACTCGGCTGAATCGCGGCTTGGCTTGCCGCGGTAAGTGTTGTTGTCGATCAGCAGCGTGCCGAGGTAGTACTCCGTGCCCTCCTGCTTGCCCACATCGGCCGTCACGCGGAAGTTCATCTCGCGGCTGCCGCTGAAGTTGCTGTACGCATGCGCCTCCAGCGCCACATCGTGGGCGATGCGGCTGCTGTCGTCGTACATGCTGCGCACCCGCGCCGCGAAGCCGATGTCGTTGTAGAACTGCTTCAGCGCGTCGGCCGGCGCGTCGCCGATGCCATCGATCAGGCGCTCGATGCTGTCGTTGCTGGCATAGCCGTAATAGTTCACGCGGCGCCGGTCGTACATCAGCCGCCCGCTGGCCTCATTCTGCGAGAAGATGTGCCGGTAGAAGCCGTCGATGCTGTTGAAGCTGTAGTCGCTCTCGCCCACGTCGTCGATGCCGCCGTTGCTGCTCATGTGCTTCAGGTGCACGCCGTAGCCGTTCGCGCGCGACCGTCCCTGGTTGTAGTAGAGCTCGCCCAGCGGCGTGGTGTACAGGCCGAAGCCTGCCTTGGCGTAGCCCTTGTAGATCCGAGCGAGGGCCTTCTCCACATTGAGCTTGGCGGCGGCGAGGCTGTCGGCCCTTGGAGCGATGCTGGCCTTCGCCGGGAGCAGAATGTAGCTCACCGGCAGGGTGGGCAGGATGGTGTCGATGCCCTCGGGGCGCAGATCGATCTTCTGCGCATCGATGAGGGTGGGGTTGTAGATGCCCTGGATCACGTACTGGCCCTCGGTCTGGGCATGTGCCTGCCGGGGCAGGAGCAGCACGATCGGCAGCAGGGCGGCGAGGAATGGGTGGATGCGCTTCATGGCTTACTGGCCGTTGCTGCCGGGCATGGGGATGATGATCTCGTCTGAGCCGCCTGGCACGAGCTGGTCGCGCGGGGCTTGACTGGCGTTGATGGCATTGAGCCGCTGTCGCGCCTCAGCCACCAGCTCCGGCTCGCGGCAATTGTCGATCACGCTCTGCAGGGTGGCGCGCGCCTGGAAGAGGTCGTTGAGCTGCACATACACGTCGCCGAGCAGGATGAAGGCCTTGGCCTTCCAGTGGTCGTGGCTGGGGAACTTCTGCGCCAGCTCGAAGATCTCCGTCTCGGCCTTGCGGTACTGGGCCTGCAGGTGGCGGATGTAGGCCATGTTGTACTTGGCCTCGGCGCCGCGCGCCGTGGTACTGCTGGTGGCCACGGCCTTGAATCGGGCATAGGCCGCATCAAGCTCCCCGCGATCGGCCAGGCTGCGCGCGATGAGGATGTTGGCCTCGTTCTTCAGGTCGGCGTTCGACTGGCTGTTGGCCGCCACCTTCTCGCCGGCGGCCGCGGCCTCCGGTATGCGGCCCAGCTCGCGCAGGCAGCGCATCTGGCCCACCTGGGCCACCAGCGTGTTCTGCGGCGATGCGGCGATGGGCTCCAGGCGCCTGTAATGGTCCAGCGCGCCCTCCCAGCGCTTGTCGCGGAAGAGGATGTCGGCCGCCATGGCCGAGGCGCTCTCCATGAACTGGGTGCCGTTGCGCCGGATCACCTGATCCAGGTCGGGCAAGGCCTGGTCGTAAGCACCCGCGCGGTAGTGGCAATCGCCGCGGTAGTAGTACGCGTTGAGCACGTAGCCGCCATTGGGGTACTTGCTGATGTAATCGCCGAAGGCGCCGATGGCCTGCGGGCACTTCTCCTCGAAGTAGAGCTTCTCCGCGCTCTGGTAGTACTTCTCATCGAACTCGAGCGTGGCGGGATCCACCCACTTGAGCGTGCGCACGTAAGCCTCGTACTCGCTCACGCGGCCCAGCTCGATGTAGATGTTCTCCAAGCCGCTCAAGGCATCGCGCGACTCATCGATGGTGGGGTATTTGGCCACCACCGCCTTGAAGCCCGCGATGGCCTCGTCCGTGCGGCCCTGGCGCTTGTGGATCAGCGCGCTCTGCAGCATGGCCTGGCGCACCAGCGGGCTGTTCGGGTGCAGCCCGGTCACCTGCGTGTAGTAGCTCAGCGCCTCGGTGTCGTTGCCCTGCACGATGTAGGTCTCGCCCAGTTGGAACTTGGCATCGGCGGCGTAGCGCGAGTTGGGCAGCTCGGCGAGCAGCGCCTTCAGCGTGGCGATCTTCTCCGGGTGGCGGCGGAGAAGGCCCTGGCACACGCCCTTCTGGTACATGGCGTAGTCGCGGTCGGGCGAGCCGGTGCGCATGGCATCGTCGTACCACTTCACCGCCTGCTCGTTGTCCTTCATCACGAA
>CAZJTB010000334.1:0-3807 GCA_964548485.1 uncultured Chryseobacterium sp.
CCAACGTTCACCTTCCAACACGCACCCCATGCCCCTCCATCGCAAAGCATCCGCCTCCTGGGCCGGCACCGGCAAGGAAGGCTCCGGCCGCATCAGCAGCACCAGCGGCGCCCTCAACGGCATCCCGCACAGCTTCAAGACCCGTTTCGAGAACGCGGACGGGCAGGCCGGCACCAACCCCGAGGAGCTCATCGCCGCCGCGCATGCCAGCTGCTTCACCATGAAGCTGAGCTTCGTGCTCAATGCTGCGGGATTCACCGCCGACGGCCTCGATTGCACCGCCACCGTCACCATGGACAAGGTGGGCGATGGCATGGGCGTCACAGGCATCCACCTCGATGTCACCGGTCGGGTGCCCGGCATCGATGCCGCCCGGTTCCAGGCGTGCGCGGAGGAGGCCAAGGCCAATTGCCCCATCAGCCAGTTGCTGCGCAGCGTGCCCATCACCCTCAGCGCCGCGCTGGCCTGAGCGGGCCGCTCCTCAGCGGGGCAGCGCTTCCAAACGCTTGAGCAGCTCCTCGGCCTCGGCGCGCTTGCGGTCGCTCGCCGCGCGGTTGGTGGTGCTCAGGCGGAACGACTCCTCCAGCAGCGCGCGGTAGGACTTCTCCAAGCGCTCGCGCTCGGTGGTTCGCTTGAAGAGCTTGAACATGGCCCGCGGGGTTTGCAGGTGAACGCCGCAGCACCCGCTTGGTTCAATGAGGGCCCCGGTCCGCCAATCCCGGTGCGATCATGGGAATCACGAGCCGTTGGGCTGTGGGCCCGGTGCCCGGCGCTGGTATTTTCGCCGCCAATGCAACCGACCACCTTCGCGAAGACCGCACCGGTCTTCTTCCAGCGCCTGCGCGAGGTCACCGAGGCCTACTTCAAGGAGAACAACATCCGTAAGACCGGCGATCTGCGCCTTTACACCAAGACCGCCGTGCTGGCCGCAGCGCTGGTGGGGCTCTACACGGTGCTCGTCTTCTTCACGCCATCATCGGCCTGGATCGCCCTGGGCCTGTGCGCGCTGCTGGGCCTGGTGGTGGCCAGCATCGGCTTCAACGTGATGCACGATGGCGCTCATGGCAGCTACAGCCGCCGCAAATGGGTGAACGAGACCATGGCGCACAGCCTCAACTTCCTCGGGGGCAATGCCTACCTGTGGAAGCTCAAGCACAACGAGAACCACCACACCTTCACCAACATCGAGGGCATGGACGATGACATCGACATCAAGCCCTGGATCCGCGTGCACCCCGGCCAGAAGCGCTACTGGTTCCACCGCTTCCAGCACATCTACAGCCTGGTGCTCTACGGCACCACCTACCTGTTCTGGATCTTCTACAACGACCTGCGCAAGTACTTCAGCGGCAAAATCGCCGACCATACGCCGCTGCGCCCCATGAACCGCCGGGAGCACATCCTGTTCTGGGCCTCCAAGGCCTTCTACATCGGCGTCTTCATCGTGCTGCCCATGCTCATGCTGGGCGTGCTGCCGGTGCTCGCGGGCTACGGCGTCATGGTCTTCGTGGCCGGCGTGGTCATCAGCGTGGTGTTCCAGCTGGCGCACGTGGTGGAGCATGCCGAGTTCGTGCATCCGCCCAGCGATGGCGCCGTGGTGGAGGCCGAGTGGGCCGTGCACCAGGTGGAGACCACCGCCAACTTCGCCACGCGCAACAGGCTGTGGAACTGGCTCTTCGGGGGGCTCAACTTCCAGATCGAGCACCACCTCTTCCCGCGCATCAGCCACGTGCACTACCCGGAGCTGAGCAAGCGCCTGAAGGCGGTGTGCGCGGAGTTCAACATCAGCTACCGCGAGTTCCCCACCATGCGCAGCGCCTTGCTGAGCCACCTGCGCCACCTGCGGCAGGTGGGCATGGCCTGAGCCGCCGCTACTCCAGCACCACGGGCATGTCCTTGGGGTGCTTCACCTCGTAGCTGAAGCCGAGCTTGCGGGTGGCCTTGGCGTCGAGCTTCAGGTTCCAGGTGAGCGCGCCCTTGTCCTTGTCGATCACGGCGCCGCCATCCTCCTTCAGCCTCACCTCGATCTCGCTCTGCGGGCTCAGCGGGTGCTGGTCGCGCACCTCCAGGTCAACGGCCGCGCCCTTGGTGTTGCGCACGGTGAGGTCCCAGCCGATGGTGATGGTGCGCTTGCCGCCCACGATGGCCTTCTCGTTGGTGGCCTTGCGCTTCACGCGCTCCACCACCACGCCCTTGTCGCGGCCCAGGCTGATGTCGAGCGTGTCCCTGGGCTGGTCCAGCTGCAGGAAGCTCTGGCCCACGAAGGTGCCCTCGAAGAACACGTTGGCCTCGCCCGGCAGCAGGTTCAGGTCCTCCCAGCCCGTGGTGCGGGCATAGAGGAAGGCGTCCTTGTCCAATTTGGGCGTGGCGTAGTGCCGGTATTGCGCGTTGATGCTGTGGCTGTTCACGCCCACGGTGTGCGGCTTGCCATCGGCGGGGATGGTGAAGGGCGTCTCGATCACGAACTCCACCGTGGTGGTGCGGTAGGCCACGGTGTTCTCCATGATGAAGCGCGCGTCTTCATCCTTGAGCTTATCGCCTTTGGAGTAGAGCCCGTCCATGGCGGTGGGGGCCATGGCCGGACGGCCGGCGCTCTCGGCTTCCGCCTTGCGGTAGCGGGTTTGCACGGTTCGTGGCTGATAGGTGTAGAGCGTCCATGGCTGCAGGCTGGGCATCACCCCGCCGAGCGTGGGGTTGCCGCTGCTCAGGCTCAGGGCCACCTTGCTCCAGTCCTCATTGGTGCTGTTGGTCACCTGCGCCTTCATCAGCAGCTCGATGGGCTGGCCCACGCCCTTGGCGCGCAGGTCGTAGGCGGGCATCCAGCCGGCGTTCCCCACGAAGTAGGTGATGGCGAAGGTGGCCGCCACCTCGGCGGTGCTGCTGATCTCCACCACCACCTCGCTGGT
Source organism: uncultured Chryseobacterium sp. (assembly GCA_964548485.1). Classification (GTDB taxonomy): domain Bacteria; phylum Bacteroidota; class Bacteroidia; order Flavobacteriales_F; family PHOS-HE28; genus PHOS-HE28. Next base: position 2,907 of record CAZJTB010000334.1, read on the forward strand.
GGGGCGCGGTGCCTGCGCCTGGAACTGCTGCAGCTGCTGCGCCAGCTTCTGCTTCTCCTCCTGCAGGGCCGTGAGCTTCTCCTGCTGCGCGAGCCAGTTGGATTTGGTGATGACCAGGCGCTGGCGCACGTAGTCGTTCACCGCCGTGAGCTGCGCGGCGGTCAATCCGTTCTGCTGCCCGCCGATGCTGCTGTTCTTGCCCAGCAGCTGCTCCTCGTTCACCCACACATCCTGCATGGCCTTCTCGTAGGCCCAGTCCTTGTCCAGCTTCTTGATCCGCGCCTGGAGCTCCTCGATCTCCTTCTTCCTGGGGCTCTCGGTGAGGTAGTTGATCCGGTGGTTCACGCTCAGGATCTGGTAGCCGCCCTTGCCGGTCACCTGGATGCTCTGCGGGTCCACGCCCTCGGCGAGGCCTGTGAACACCACCGTGCTCGTGCCCGAGGGGATGGTGGCGCTGGCCGTGCGCGACACCTGCGCGCCGCTGAGGAAGACCTTCACCTCCTGCACCTTGCTGGCGATGGGTTTCTCGCCCTCGGCGGCAAAGGCGGTGATCGGGAGTGCCGCTACGAGCAGATGGGCAAAGCGTTTCATGGCGTGGTTGGTGGTTCGAAGGTATTGGTGTGCCTGTACCCGCTGAGGTCTTCCGGGTTCACCAGAAAGCCAGAGGCCCCGCCCGCCTTTCGGCGAGCGGGGCCTCCGCATTCAGGTTCGTTGGGTGGCCTTTACGGCTGCACCACGAGGCGCTCGGTGTACTGCTGCTGGCCGGCGGTGATGCTCACCGTGTAGAGGCCGGCGGCGAGGCTGCCGTTCAGTTGCAGGATGGTGTTGAGGTAACCGTCCTGTGTGCCGATGGTGCGGGCGCTCACGCGCTTGCCGAAGGCATCGAAGATGTCGATGCTCA
>CAZJTB010000335.1:0-189 GCA_964548485.1 uncultured Chryseobacterium sp.
ATCAGAAGCTCGCCGGCGGGCGATTCTCCTTCCAGGCGAGCAGCTCATCGATGCTACGCACGCTCACACTGTGGTAATTGGGGCGCGCCTCGCGATAAATGGCCTGCGCCAGCACACGGCCCTTCTCGGTCTTATTCAGCTCGGTGTAGAGCGGCAGGATCTTGATGAAGCCCTCGAAGACGCCGATCC
>CAZJTB010000335.1:199-3790 GCA_964548485.1 uncultured Chryseobacterium sp.
TAGAGAGGCATCAGGAACTTGCGCCGGCCCACGGTGGTCAGGAACTGGTCGAGGCGCTCGAAGGCCGGGTCGTAATCGTTGCGGATGCAGACCTCGAGCCAGGCGCTCAGCACTTCGGCATTGCCGTTGGTGGTGAAGGCGAAGGCCTTGTCCAGCTCCGCCAGCTGCTCCTCGGGCAGGCTCGCGGGCAGGTGCCGCAGGAAGTGCATCCAGTGGAAGGTGGTCCAGCCCTGCGTGGCGAGCTCCTTGGCGGGGGTGCCCTTGGCCCAGCGGTCGATTTCCTGGTCCACGAGTGCGAAGCTGTTGCTCTTCGGCTCCACAGCATCAGCGGGCAATCCGGCGCCATCCACCCATTCGGCCAGGTTCATCTCGATGCGCTCGGGCTTGAGCAGCTTCTCGTCCAGGTAGGCGAGGAAGTCATCCGTGGTCATGCTCTGGAAAGCATGGGCGTCGAAGTAGCCGCGGAGGAAGGCATCGAACTTCGGGCGCCCGGCCTTCGCTTCGAGCAGCTGCAGCAAAGCGAATCCCTTCTCATAGGCGATGTCGTTCATGCCGTCGTCTGGATCACGGCCCTCGAGATGCAATCGCAGATGGGTATCGGCGGTATGCCCTTTGGCCTCCAGCCTGGCGATCGTGGCTTCAAGGTCCTGCCGCCCGAGCAGCTGCAGCATGCGCGCGTAGTCCTCGCCGTAGACCGCCTCGCAGATGCGGTTTTCGAAGTACACCGTGAAGCCCTCGTTCAGCCAGAAGTCGTTCCAGGTGGCATTGGTCACCAGGTTGCCGCTCCAGCTATGGGCCATCTCGTGGGCCACCAGCGCGGTGAGCGAGCGGTCGCCGGCCAGGATGGTTGGCGTGGCGAAGGTGAGGCGCGGGTTCTCCATGCCGCCGAACGGGAAGCTCGGAGGCAGCACGATCACATCGTATCGTCCCCATCGGTACGGCCCATAGAGCCCCTCCGCAGCCTCGAGCATCCGCTCCATGTCGGCGAACTCCCAGGCCGCCTTCTTCACGGTACCGGGCTCGGCATAGACACCCGTGCGCGCACCGATGGGCTCAAACGCCAGATCGCCCACAGCCAACGCGATCAGGTAGGGCGGGATGGGCTGCTCCATGCGGAAGCTGTACGTCCCATCACCGCTCTTGCCCGTAGGGTTCTCCGCGCTCATCACGGCCATGAGGCCCTGCGGCACCTGCACCCTGGCGCTGTATGTGATGCGGATGCCAGGGCTGTCCTGCACAGGTATCCAGGTGCGGGTGAGGATGGCCTGGCCCTGGGTGAAGAGGAAAGGCTGGGTCTTATCCGCTGTTTGCTGCGGCTTCAGCCATTGCAGCGCACGGGCATCGGGTCCGGTCCGGTAATCAATGGTCACCTCTTTGACTGACGGCTTGATCGGAACCTCCAATGAGCGGCCGAGGAAGGTGCTATCCCCCAACGTGAAGAGTGCCTTCTCACCATCCACGGCAACAGCGACGATCTCGAGTCCATCCGTGTCGAAGATGATCCGCTTCGCATCGGGCGCGACCGAGACCGCGTATCGGGCCGTTCCCGTGATGCGCTCAGCCTGCATGTCCACCGTGATATCGAGATCAAGGTGCGTGATGCATGCTTCCTTCGGTCGGGCGTGGCTATGCGGATCCATGGTTACAATGGGCTTCTCGCCGTTGCCGGGCTCGGTGCCGCATCCGGCGAGCAACGCCAGGGCAGCAACACCAGTGATCAGAGAACGATTCATTGAATTGTGCGCGAATGTAGAAGCATTGCACAACCCGGGTCAGCTGTGATGAACGGTGACCCTTGATTGCCAGCGATGCCAGCACGCCACTGCGTGGCCACGGCAGTCCTGCAAATGAGGAAGCCGCCTGATCGGCGGCCTCCTTGAACCAGTCGGGGTGACTGGATTCGAACCAGCGACCATCCCGCCCCAGGCGGGATGCGCTACCGGGCTGCCGCGATCAGCTCCTCCACCCGAGCACGGCTCTTCCAGCCCTTCACCTCCAGCTCGCGGCGGTATGCGGCACTCTTGTCGGGATGCGCTTCTTCATGCACCAGCCGCCAATCCTTGGCGCGCGAGGTCCAGCCACAATGGTCGCTCAGGTGCTTGCGCAGGCGCTCCTCCATGGGCTCCGAGGTGTGGCCGATGTAATAGCGATCGAGCGCAATGGAATAGAGGATGTAGAAGGTGGCCACGATCGTCCTGGAAATGAGGAGGCCGCCTGATCGGCGGCCTCCTTGAACCAGTCGGGGTGACTGGATTCGAACCAGCGACCACTTGCACCCCATGCAAGTGCGCTACCGGGCTGCGCTACACCCCGAGGGGGCGCAAATGTAGGCATCCGGTCGGTACGCCGCATACCTCCCACCCGACCCGCCACAGGCAGGGCTCAGAGCAACTCGAGGTAGCAGAGAATGGCGAAGCAGGCCAGCGCCACGTAAATGGCCACAGGCACCAGGCTGTCGCTGTACTTGCGAAGGATGGAGTTCATGACATCGGCAGGATGTAAGGCAAAGCTCGCCTGACGCCCTGCCCTTGACTGTAGCCGGAATGTGAAGGTTGAATGAATTGTCAACAGGCCCTGTTCGACTCCGATCCAGGAGCCGTTCACACCTGCCAGTGAACCGGTCATCCGATCGAGTGTTGTAGGGGGTATTGCCCTTCTAGTTTTGCGCCCCGCCGGACCGACCACCATGCCCAGCCGCACCTTCCGCACCCTGCTCCCCCTCCTCGCCCTGCTCCTCACTGGGCTTGCCAGCGCCCAACAGCGTTTCACCATCAGCGGCTATGTGAAGGACGCCAGCAGCGGGGAAACGCTCATCGGCGCCAACGTGTACATCAAGGAGCTGATGAAGGGCCCCTCCACGAACACCTACGGCTACTACTCCATTTCCGCGGAGCCGGGCACCTGGACGGTGGTGGCCAGCTTCGTGGGTTATGAGGACATGCAGCGCAGCGTGACCCTGGGCGGCGATCAAAAGCTGAATATGGAGCTCAAGCCCATGGCCATCATGAGCGAGGCCTTCGAGGTGGTGGGCGAACGCCGCCAAGGCAACACCGAAGGCACGGACATGGGCCGGGTGGAGCTTGATGTCCAGCAGATACGCACCCTGCCGGCGCTCTTCGGCGAGGTGGACCTGTTGAGGACCCTCCAGTTCCTGCCGGGCGTGCAGAGCAACGGCGAGGGCAACAGCGGCTTCTATGTGCGCGGTGGCGGGCCGGACCAGAACCTGATCCTTTTGGACGAGGCCACCGTGTACAACGCCAGCCACCTCTTCGGCTTCTTCAGCGTGTTCAACGCCGATGCCGTGAAGAACATCGAGCTCATCAAGGGCGGCATGCCGGCGAACTACGGCGGTCGGATCTCCTCCGTGCTCGACATCAGCATGAAGGACGGCAATGAGAAAGGCTTCCATAGGCAGGGCGGCATCGGCCTGATCTCCTCACGCCTAACCCTGGAAGGGCCCATCGTCAAGGAGAAGGGCTCCTTCATGATCAGCGGGCGCCGCACCTACATCGATGTGCTCACACGGCCGTTCGTGAACGAGGGAAGCCAGCTTTCCGGCAGCGGCTACTATTTCTACGACCTCAACGCCAA